>QMME01000116.1 GCA_003647095.1 Deltaproteobacteria bacterium | reverse complement strand
GTGGTTGAATCAATGGCCCAGGCTGACAGGAGGCACATTCATGGCCAGGCGCCCGTGGTCACTGCTGCTGTTGCTGGTACTGGCCGGCTGTCCAACCGGAGGCCCGCAGGTAGTGGAGGTCTATCCCCGCGACGGCAGCCGCGGCATCCCCCTGGACGACCTCATCGAGGTCACCTTCGACCGCCCGGTTCGCCTCTCCGGAACGGAGCAACCGCTGGTCCTGAGCCTCGAGGGCGAGCCCGTGCCGGGCCTGCTCACCCTCTCTCCCGATTCCCGGAAACTACTGTTTCAACCCGTCACCATGCTGCTGGCGGGCCGCAACTACCAGGCGACCCTGGCCGGAGACATCGAGGATCTCGACGGCCGGAGCCTGGCCGGCCGCCATGAGTGGTCCTTCACCACCCTGGCAGGTTGCGACATCGAACCCGCCCAGCGTGCCCGCCTGGCCGCCGGCCCGGACGGCAACGGCGGCTGGATCATCCCCGGCGGCCGGCGTATCAGCCCCCTGGGGAGCCAGCGCGACCTGGGCTCCCTGCCCACCAACGCCCTGCTGCTGCCCGGCGGCCGTTACCTGGTGGTGACCAACAACGGCTATGGCAGCGACTCCCGGAAATCACAGAGCCTGATGGTATTCGACGTGGCCGAGCCGCTTGTTCCCGCCCTGTTGCAGACATTGCGCTACCCTCGTCCCCAGGCGCTGTTCTACGGCCTGGCCAGCAGTGCGGACGGCCGCATCCTGTACGTGGCCGGGGCCGAAAACGACGTGGTCGAGGTATTTTCGGTGGCCGGCGACGGCACTCTGACCCGCACCCAGCAGTGGCCGGTGGAGGGTTTCCCGGCCGGGCTGTGGCTGGACGAGAGCCGCGGCCTGCTCTACGTGGCCGCCCAGACCGCCGGTGAAATCGAGGCCCTGGAAATTTCCAGCGGCCAGCGACGATTCCGCATACGGGTGGGCCTGCTGCCCTACGACCTGCAGATGTCTGCGGATGGCAGCAAACTGTATGTGTCGTTGTGGGGCCGCACCACCCTCTACGACCCCGGCCAGGTGGCGGTGGTGAACCCCGAAGACGGCTCGCCGCTCGCCAAGATAGAAGTGGGCAAGAACCCCGAGGACCTGCTGTTGTTGCCTGACGGGCGCCTCCTGGTGGCCTGCTCCGATGCCGACCGCGTGGACGTCATCGATACCGCCAGCGACAGCCTGCTGGCTTCCTGGTCGCTGCGGGCGGAGGGAGAAGCTGTGGGACTGAGCCCGGTGGCCCTGGCCCGTGATGAGCAGCGCAACTGGTTGTACGTGGCCTGTGCCCAGAAAAACAGCCTCGAGGTTCTCGACCTCAACGACGGCCGCCGCCTGGGCTCCATTCCCACCGGCTGGTATCCCACCGCCGTGGTACCCGCGACCGACGGCGAACACCTGTTCGTGGTCAACGGCAAGGGTACCGGCTCGGGGCCCATCACCGAGCCCGTCAACAACGAGACGCTCATGCACGGCACCCTGTCGGCCTTCGCCGTACCCACCACAAGCGAACTCGCGCAACTCAGTGCCACCGTGCGCGCCAACAACCAGTTCGCCCTGGGATTCTTCCCCGAACGCTGCCTGAACCGGGCCTTTCCCTTGCCACGGTCCCTGGGCCAGCCCTCGCCGATAAAGCACGTGGTGTTCATCCTGCGCGAGAACAAGACCTATGACCAGAACCTCGGAGACCTGGAAGGTACCGAGGCCGATCCGGCCTACGTCATGTTCGGCGAGGACTACACGCCCAACCTGCACGCCCTGGCCCGCGAGTTCTGCAACCTGGACAACTTCCACGTGGAAGTGGAGGTGAGCGTGCAGGGACATTACTTCGCGGTGGCGGCCACCCTCAACGACTACGCCGAGAAGGTCTGGCAAGCAGGCTACCGTGATGACAGCCGGGTGCCGGCCCTGGGCACCTCCCAGCCCGATTACCCCGCCGGGCTGTTCATCTGGCACCGGCTCGAGCAGGCCGGCATCCCCTTCCGCAACTACGGTGAGCCCTACGGGCTGGCCTCCGAGTACAACCGCTTCGCCGAATTCGTCAACATGGACTACATGCTCGACCTGGCGCAGAACCTGTACCTCACTCCCGATTCCCAGCGGGCCGAGTACTTCTTCGCCGAACTGGAGCAGGGCGTCTTTCCCCCTTTCGTTTTCATCACCCTGCCCAACGACCACACCTACGGCCGTAAGCCGGGCTACCCCACCCCCGAGTGGATGGTGGCCGAGAACGACTACGCCACCGGCCTGATCGTAGAGAAGATAACCCACAGTCCCTTCTGGCCGGAGACCCTGATCATCGTCACCGAGGACGACCCGCAGTCGGGGATGGACCACATCGACATGCACCGTTCCATCGCCCTGTTCATATCCCCCTATGCCAGGCGCCACCATACCAGTTCCAGCCATTATGGTTTCGCCAGCCTCATCCGTACCTACGGGCTGATCCTGGGCATGCCGCCGCTGGGAATGCTCGATGCCCAGGCTGCGCCGGTCTACGATTGCTTCACGGCTGCTCCCGACTACACTCCCTACCAGGCACTGCCCCTGCAGATCGACTACCAGGAATCGTCACTGTCCGATCCGGGGGCACGGGAATCGCAACGCATGGACTTCTCCCGTCCCGACCGGGCCGCCGGGCTGGGCAAAGTGCTTTGGCTGGCTACCCGTCCCGGCGAGCCCGTTCCCCCGGCACTGCTGCGCCAAGCCGAGCGGGAGCAAGACCTGTTCGAGGAGGAAGAGAAGCGCACCCCGTTACCGGTTCCCCTGCCCCCCAGGAAACCGTGAGGAAGAACTCCATGAACGGCAGAAACACTATGCACTGGTCATTCCTGGCAACCGCGCTCATTCTGCTGCTGCCGGCTTGCTCATCGCAGACGCCGGACGTCCCCGTGGCTTTTACACCTCGCGACCCGCCACCGCAGCTGGTGGAGCAGATCCTGGCCCGGGAACGGCAACTGGTGGCCGGATACCAACCGAACGAACAGCTCCGTCCACTGGTCGAGGCCTTTTCCCGGTTCAACGTCCTGGCCGCCGACCGCAAGACCCCACGACAAAAGCTGGAGCAAAGCTACGAGCACTTGCGGATCCTGGCCGACAAGGCGCTGCAACAAGCGGGCCGGGAAGAGTTCCACAAGCTGGTGCTGTACCTGCTCGAACGTTTCGACCGGGCGCTGGAGCGCTTCACGAAACAGGCCGACGCGGCCAGCATCGAGGCCTGGCAGGCCGGCCGGCAGCAGTTCTCCGGGCCACTGCAGCAGGCTTACCAGGAACTACTGGCCTCCGGCAGCGACTTCCTGCCCACCGCCCTGCAGGCCGGCCTGCTGCGCCCGGGGGGCCAGGGATTGTCTTTCGCCCCGGCCGGGCGCTTCTTCATCCGCCTGGCCTTCAAGGTGCGTTTCGCCTCGCTGCTGACCGACCTGGGTCATGCACTCGACTGGCTGCTCGATCCCCGCGAGCGCCAGTGGTACGCCATCTGGGTGGCCGAACGTTCCCGCTCCGCCTCACCAGCCCGCAAGCTGCAGGCCGTACAACGCCTGTCCCAGCTCGATCCGCATTACCCGACAATCACCGCCCGCGGCATCATCCATTTCCAGGCCGGACGCTATGACGCCGCCCAGGCGGACTTCGAAGAAGTACTGCGGAAAAATCCCGGAGACAAGAAGTTGCAGTCCTGGCTGCGCCAGGCCCGGCAGGCCGCAAAACGCCAGCAGTCTGCCGGCAAGTCATCCCGGACCAGGCAACCATGAAAACGCGCCCCCAGGCATCCGCCCTCCTGCTGGCAGGAGTGCTGCTGCTCGCCGGCACCAAGCCAGCCGCCCGGGTGGTGCCGGTGCAACTGGATCCGCTGGCCGGCACCACCAACTTCGAACAGCTGGTACCCCTGCTCGAGCGCGGAGAACTCAGCCTGGTGGAATCACGCCCCAGCGGCCGCTTGCAGCAAGTGACGGTAATCGGCCTGGTAATAGCTCCGCCTGCCGTCGTCTGGCAGGTACTCACCGATTACCGGAACTACACTTCCATATTCAAGAACCTGGCCGAGTTGGAGATAGTCAAGAGCGAAGGCAATGATACCTGGCTCGATTACGAGCTCGAAGTGCCCGGTTCCAACCTGGAGTACCGTTTGCGCCATCACCACCTTCCCCGGAAACGCATCGACATCACCCTGGCCAACGATGAGGGCGACATCCAGACCGGCGCCTGGCGCTGGGATCTGGTACCGCACGACAACGGCCGGCAAACCATCCTGGTCTACACCCTCTACACCGACGTGCGCGAGTCGAGCTGGCTCATCCGCCAGGTGCTCAAGTCCTCGCCTACCGTCGAGCACGGCCTGAACGTGGCCACCGGCCTGGTGACCATCCGTGCCGTCAAGCAGGAAGCCGAACGCCGCGCCGGCGCACGCTAGGTCGACCTGGCCCCTCCCCGGCGACACCTGGCCAGTGCCGCTGGGTCACACCATGTGAACTGTCGCCACTGTGATGACACCGGCAACCTGCTGGCAGCGGAGGTAGCGGGGCAAACACACCGGGACGAAATCGCTGCACTTCCCATCATTGACCTCCTCATCTCCTCTCCCTGGCATGCAGATTGCTAACTGTTACCGGCAGAGCCATGCCACCATTCAGCGTACACAGGTCTATCACCCTGCCAGAACCAGCCCGGCAAAAACTCGCCGGCCTGCTGCCTTCCTCTCGCGGCGGCTGGGTGCAGGGGCTGTGCCTGGTGGCCGGGTTGACGTTGCCTGGGGGGCTGGTGTTGTTGGCGCTGCTGTTTCTCGTCAGCCTGGCCATGAAGCTGCTCTTCAGCCTGATACCGGCCGGTCTGCTCAGGATCTCGGAAGCACACTGCCGGCGCCTCTACTGGCCGGCCCGGCAGCTGGCCGTGCTGGCACGACGGCAATGAGCAACGTTACCGCTCAACGACCCTGGTCATCGATGGGCTCCAACCGGACCTGCTGATCGTAGAAGGCGGTGCCGCCGCCCAGGTCGGTGGCGCGCGCGGCAACGAGCTTGTTCACCGCAGTGTCCTGCGCCAGCCAACCACCCTCGGGAACCAGGCACAGGTCGCGGGGCAGGTCCTCGCGAAACAACAGTTTCACCTCCATGGCTCCCAGCTCTCCCACCAGCCGCACGCGGCTGCCGGGAGGAATCTCGTCCAGTCCCGGGGCACGGGGATTGAGCAGGCAGGGCCAGGGCCGTTCCATCTCCCCGGGCGGAATCTGCGAATGGGCAAAGCGACGACGCTTGGGACTGAGCAGAAGCAACGGATAGCGTGGGTCCGGACGTGGCGGCGCCGGCGGCCGCTCGCCCACCAGTTGCACCTTGCCCGAGGCGGTGGCGAATCTTTCGGCAAAGGGTACCGGCGGCTGACAGGGGTTGCGGGTAAAAGGTTCGTCTCCGTTGAACCAGGGCCGACTCATGCGCTCGAGCGTGGCGGCCACATCCTCGAGCAGGGGATCATCGGCCAGTCCCAGGCGACGGCGCACCAGGCGCACGATCTCCACGTCCTCTTTCACCCCGGCGGGTGGATCCACCGCCCGGCGAGCGCGGGCCACCCAGTGGTGGCCGTAGGAACCGACCAGGTCGTACTCGTCTTCCAACATCAAGCTCACCGGCAATACCAGGTCGGCGCAGGCAGCGGTGTCGGTGAGGAAGGCCTCGGCCACTACCACCAGGCCTGCCCCCCGCAGGGCGGCTGCCACCGCCTGGCTGTCGGCGAACTGGCTGACGGCGTTGACCCCGTACAGGTAGACGAAGTGCGCCGGCGGATCGACCAGGGCAGCCAGCTGTTCGGCGAAGCGGGAAGCCTCGACAACGCGGCCGCTGGGCCGGGCCAGCAGGGAGGTATCCAGGCCACGGCGGCGCCCGGGGTTGTAGCTGGCGCCGCCACCGCTGGTTCCCACCTGGCCGCTCAGGGCACACAGGGCGTCTATCCAGCGGATCGCCAGTCCGCCGCTGCTTCTCCGCTGCAGCCCCCAGCCGATGTGGGTGGCTACCGGCCCGCCGGCATAGAGGCCGGCCAGGTATTCGACGTCGGCCAGTTCGACCCCGCAGGCGCTCACCAGCTCGGCCAGGCTGGTCGCTTCCAGCAGGGTGCGCAACTCGTACACCCCCTGGCAGCGAGCGGCCGCGGCGGCAGAAAGCCTGCCATCGGCATCGAGCAGCTTCAGCACTGCCTGGGCCAGTTGGGCATCGGCACCCGGCCGCACCCGTATGAAACGATCGGCCAGAGCCCGGGATTGGTTGGGCCACAGGTCGATGAGCACCACCGGACAACCACGCCGACGGGCCTGCTTGATGAACGGCACCAGGTGAACCGCTCCCACCGCCGGGTTCCTGCCCCAGAGCACGATGGCCCCGGTGTTTTCCAGGTCGCTGTAGTCGTGGGCGCACTTGTCGCCGAAGTCGAGGCGCTGGGCGGCTGCTCCCGTCTCGTCGCACACCCCTCCTCCCAGGCGGGTGATCGGCCCCAGCGAGTGGAAGAAGTGATCGACCAGCAACTTGCGCAGTCCCAGCGAGCCGCCGCCCGGCACCAGCACCACCGAGGCCGGCGTCTCCTGCAACGCCCGCTCCAGGCCGGCCGCCACCAGGTCCAGGGCCCGGTCCCAGTCGATTTCCTGGAAACTGCTTCCCTGGCGCTGCAGCGGACGGGTGATCCGCTGCGGTGAGCGCAGGCGCCCGGGATGATTGCGCACCCGGCGACATACGAAGCCCCGGGTGATGGGATGGTCGGGGTGACCGCGCAGGTTCATCTCGCCATCCCGCCGCTCCACCAGCAGGGCGCAGGCATCCGGGCAATCGTAGGTGCAGGCCGTCTCGACGGCACTCATGGACTCCCCCCGGTATCGACGCTCTCGAGCAGGCGCTCGATGCGGGTACGGTCGAAGCCGACCACCAGCCGCCCGGCGATATCCAGTACCGGGATTCCCCCGCCCCGTAGACCGGCCCGCTCCAGCTTGCCGGCTAGTTCCGCGGCGGCACCGGGATCCTTCTCGATATCGCGTTGCCGGAAGGTGATTCCCTGCTCGCGCAGGTAGGCGGCGGCCTTCTTGCAGAAGCCGCACCAGGGCGCCATGTAGAGGACGACCTGAACCGGGCGGAAACGTTCCAGCCGCACCCCCAGCAGTTTCCGGGCGGCTGCGGCCAGGGCGGCAGCAGCTCGCCGCCCCAACTCTCCAGGGCCCGAGGCTGCTTGCCCGTTCCGCTGTTCACCGCTCAGAGCGGCCAAATCCACCAGCGAATAGTTGAGCGGTCCGTCCGGCCCGCTACGGCGCAAATCCACCACCAGGGCCAGGTTTGCTTCCAGCCGTTCCCGACGCGGCTTACCCAGATCGTTGACCACCACCCGGCCGCGGCGGGCGGCAGGAACATCCTGCGCCCGGGAGGCCATGCGTATCCGGCCCTGGTCATCGACCCAGCTGTAGACTACGCCTGGCCGGGAGGCCACCTGGTCACCAGCGGCGGCCGAGCCGCTCCGAACAACGACCGCGGCGTCCGAAATTCCCGCCTGGCCGCCGCATCCCCACAGCGCCGCCCCAAATACCCCGGCCAGCAACCCGTAGCGTAACACTGGCGTCACCTGGGAACACCCTGCCAGCCGGCCTGTTCCTGTTTCTGCCAGGCATGGTAATTGCCGACCAGCAACCTCTCGCTCACCTCGACGGTGATGGCCGCCGGACAAGCAGGGCCGGCCAGGGCTCCGCGCACCAGCCAGCGGTCGGGTATGCAGTCCTCGTCGTCTCCCGGGCAAGGCGCGGCAACCCCACCATCGTTGCCATCACCGCCATCACTTTCAGTTTCATCTCCGGCCCGGCGGGGCAGGGCACGCCCCTCGGCCCAGACAACCCGGCACCCGGGATGGTGATCGCTGACCGCCTCGGCCAGGCGCAGCAACTCCCGGCGCACCGGCAGGCCGGCACTGCCCGCTACGGCGTAGGCACGTACCGCATCCCGTGACCCGCTGGCGAGCAACAGGTATGGTCGTCTTCCCAGGGGGGCCATCCTGCCTCCCGTCAACAGCACTTGCCCGCTACCAGCAGCCATGAGTACCTTCCCGTCCAGTGGTCCATAGCGCTCGGCAAACCGCCGAGCCGGCTTCTGCTGGCGCAGCCAGGCGACCAGCTTGCCGGCCCGGGAGAGCAACCGGGCCAGGTTGGCGTCCAGGCTGTCGGCGCGGCGGCCATCTCCCGATTCCAGGGTCAGAGTCTGTTCCAGCAACAGTTCCACTCCACTGTCGGACAGCTGCGCCCGGGTGTGGGCCCGCACGGTAAACTCGGCTCCTTGGTGAGACAGGCAACGTTCCGGCCGCAGCAGCTCGACCAGCCAGCCGGAGGATTCGCGGCCGCCGGCCAGGCGCTCTGCCCGGGCCGCTACCCGCGTGCACCAGTCAGCAGCCGGCCGGGACCGGGCCGGAAGCGGCACGGCGGCAAGCAGCCAGGCCAGCAGCACGGTCCTGAACGACCACCTACCCATCCTTTTCCTTGATCTCCCTGCCCCGGCGCATTCTGCGTATCAACAGAAACAACACCGGAAAGGCCACCAGGGCCACTACCGGGATCCAGAAGTCGTAGGCGCGACGGGACTGGATTTCTTTCAAAACGCGGCGGGCCTCGCTGTCGCCTGGTTCCTGTTGCAGCGCTTTCCGTACCTGGCGTTCACCTTCCTCCAGGTCCCGCACCGCGTACAGCGACTCGGCCAGGCGCACCCGGGCGGGTACATCTTCCGGGTGACGCTGGAGCCAGGCCCGCAACACCTCGATGGCTTCCTCCACCTTTTTCTGGAAGCTCAGGGCCCGCGCCAGACCCAGGTTGGCCTCGCGGTCGTCGGGGGCCAGTCGGCGGGCCCGGCGCAAGGCCTTCTCGGCTGCGGGGTAGTCTCGCAACTGGGGATGCAACCCGGCCTGACCCAGCAACAGCCAGGCCCGGTGGTTTTCCGGCTGCAGGGTGGCCACCAGTTGGGCCGGTCCCCGAGCCTTGCGGGCATCTCCCAGGCCGATCAACGACTCGGCCCGCCCCAGGTTGGCCTCCAGGTTGTTGGGCTCGAGCTTGAGCACCTCGGAGAACTCGATGAGTGCCTGCTGGTACATTTCCAGGCCCAGCTGCGCCCGACCCAGGGCCAGCCGCAAGGGGATGCTGGTATCACCCTTCGCCCGCAGCTTGCCCAACACCTCTATGGCCCGGGCCCACTGGCCCTTCTCGATCAGTTCCCGTCCCCGGGCCAGCAGATCTTCCTGGCCGGTCGCCGCTGCCTCGACGGCGCCAGCCGTCTGCCCGGGTTTCGGAGTCGCCAGCAACAGCGGCAGCGTCAGGATGGCGATGGTGATCGACACGGCGCTTTGCCTCCCGGCGACAGTCGCAACCGCAACGGCACTTCCAGGCGATGGCTTTCCATCAATTTCTCATCGCCCAGGATCTGCCGTACCGGTCCGTCCGCCACCACCCGGCCCTCGTCCATGACCAGGCATCTATTACAAGTTTGTACCACCAGATCGAGGTCATGGGAAGCCAGCAGTACCGTGCCCTCCAGCTGGCAGATCACCCGGACCAGGTCTCGCCGGGCCCAGGGGTCGAGGTTGGTGGCGGGCTCGTCGAATAGCCACAGGCGCGGCCGCATGGCCAGCACGGTGGCCACGGCCGCCCGCCGGCGCTCGCCGTCGGAAAGGTGATGACTGCTGCGCTCGGCCATGCCTTGCAGTCCCAGCCGGTCCAGGGCCCCGCGGGCCCGGGCCAGTGCCTGGTCCCGTTCCAGACCCAGGTTGAGCGGACCGAAGGCCACGTCCTCGAGCAGGGTGGGCATGAATAGTTGATCCTCGCTGTCGGCAAAAACGATGCCCACCTGCCGGCGCACTTGAGCCAGGTTGCGGCGTACTACCTCCAGACCACCGATGCGCACCTGCCCGCTGAAGGGCACCAGCCCGTCCAGGGCCAGTAGCAGGGTCGACTTGCCGGCCCCGTTCGGCCCCACCAGGCCCGTGCGTTCCCCCTCCGGCAGTGAAAAAGACACGCCGCGCACCGCCTCCACGTCGTGGTAGGAGACCTGCAGGCTCAACACCTCGAGCATTTTCTGCCTTTCCGTCAAGCCCGACCTCCCAGCCACCATCCTCCCAGCACCACGCCTGTCAGCACCGTCACTCCGACGACCAGTACCAGCCGGTCGGTGGGACGCAACTGCATGCGGGCCAGCACCCGAATCTCGCCATCGTAACCGCGCGACAGCATGGCCAGGTATACCCGCTCGGCCCGATCGAGCGCCCGCTGCAACAGCCGTCCTACAGAGCCGCCGGCGGCACGCCAGCCGGCTCGGCCACTAAGCCGGGGGCTACGCGCCAGCCGGGCCCGGCGCACCCGGGCCGACTGGTCGGCCAGCAGGTCCAGATAGCGAAACAGGAAGCTCAGGGTGGCCACAATGACCCGTGGCAGGCGCAAGGAACGGAGTGCCCGCAGCAATTGCATGAAGGGGGTGGTGAAAACCAGCCACCCCACCGCCAGAACCGCCAAGGCCCCCTTGACGAACACCGCCAGTGCCAGCAGGGTGCCCTCCCGGAAAACCACCGGCCACCCCCCGGGAGCCCGCCACAATACCTGTTGCCCGCGCGTGAATGG
>QMME01000115.1 GCA_003647095.1 Deltaproteobacteria bacterium | reverse complement strand
CGGCGACGATGGTCCATACCCACCAGCGCTGGTACCAGGCCGACCCTTCCCGCGGCGATTCCGCTGCCGGCTGTTCCCGCCGGGCCAGCAGTTCCAGAGAGAGGGGGTGCATGACGTCGCCGAACCGTCTCAGGATGCTTTCGTGTTCTCCGAATGCCGCTGCATACCAGGATACCACTGTCGGTGCTTTCCGGGTGGTGAGGAAACTTGCCGGTATTTCCAGTTTCCTGTCGCCTTCTCCGTGCAGTTCGCAGCTTATCGAGGAGTAGGCGGCGGAGTCTCCGGTCTTGAACCAGAGGCGCAGAAAGCGCAGCAATCCCAGGGAATCGGATTTCACCCGGACGATGAAAACCAGGGACGTTCCGGCTACACTGATGGCCGGCGGTAGCAGCTGTACCTCCAGGCGGGGAGGGCCGTTGTCCAGTACGTCGAGGAAGGGCTGCCGGACACGAGGAGAGAGATTCGTGTCCAGCCGGAAGCTCGGATCGAGGGCCAACAACCTGGCGAAGGAACGCCTGGCTTCCCGGTAGCGGTTTAGAGAGGCCTGGCAGATTCCCTGGAGCAGGTAGATCCTGACCAGCTGGGAACGGGAATTGCCGCTGTTGGCCAGCGCTTGCTCCAGGGTATCCAGACTTTTTTCGAAGTCCATCTGGGAATACTCGGATTCGGCCTTCCGGAGCAAGGAACCGGTGCTGGCCCGGTCCGTCGCGGCCGCCGTAGTCGTCAAGACCACCAGTATCAGGAATGCCAACGAATGGTTCTTTGCTTGCGACACCAAAACCTGCCCACGGACGTGCGAACCAACGCCTGCCCGATACGGAGAAAAGTATTATCTAATGCGTATAGCCCCGGAAAAATACGATGTCAAGACGGATCGAGGTCGGGGCGTCGCCTGGTGAATTCTTCCACCACCTTTTCGAAGTACTCCATGGCCCGGCGCACGTACTGGCGCTTGGCGGCGTAATCGTGGGGATAGAAGCTGCGCTTGAAGCCGTAGACCACCAGGTTCTTCAGATCCGGCAGTTGCAGGTCGAAGGTGGTGCAGGCCTTGGCGAACTCGTCGGTGACGGTGGTGCGGGAGACGGTGCGGTTGTCGGTGCACAGGGTGACCGAGAGCTTGCGCTCCATCATCTGCCCGAAGGGGTGGCCGGACAGCCGGCGGTAGGCGGGATTGGTCTGCTGGTTGGAGGTCAGGCATACCTCCAGGGTTATGCGCCGGTCGGCGATGAACTGGGTGAGATCGGCCACGTAGCGGGCCTTGTCGGTGATGTCCGGGTCGCTGATGGCCATGGGGTTGAGCAGCGAGGTGCCGTGACCGATGCGGTCGGCGTGCAGCTCGGTGATGGCCTTGAAGATGCTCTCCGGGCCGTAGGCCTCGCCGGCGTGCACCGTCTTCTGCAGGAAGTGCCGGTGGGCGTACTCGTAGGCCTCGCGGTGATGGTGGGGGGGGTAGCCCTCCTCGGGCCCGGCCAGGTCGAAGCCCACCACCGGCAGGCCTTCCTCGCGCCGGGCGTGGGCGGCCGCCTGGGCCAGCTCCAGCGAGGCCAGGGCGTAGACCCGCTCGGGGGGCGTGTAGCGGTGCAGGGCCAGGAAGGAATTGTGGAAGGTGGAGAAATGCTTGTTGAAGTAGCGCAGGGCGCAGGCGATGATGCCGTACTCGAAGGGAGGTTCCCGGCCGCCGCTCACCTGGGGGCGGGAGTTGAACTCCCGCTTGGCCCGTTCCAGCCCGGCGCAGACCGCGCGCAGCACGTCCATGGTATCGAGGTGCTTGCTGGTGTGCAGCTGGGGGGCGAAGCGCACCTCGATGTAGCGCACCCCCTCCTGCTGGTTGTCTACGGCCAGCTCGTAGGCGATGCGCTCCAGTTGCTCCCGGGTGCGCATCACCTCGGTGGTGAGACCGAAGCCGGTGAGGTACTCGTCCAGCGACTGGTAGGATTCCTTGAACACCGTCTCCAGCAGGCCCTCCTCGCTGTAAGAGGGCAGCTCGACCCCGCTCTCACGGGCCAGCTCGATCAGGGTGGGGATGCGCAGGGAGCCGTCCAGGTGCACGTGCAGATCGGTCTTGGGAATGCGCTCCAGAAACTCGCGGGGAAAGTGCGTGCTCATGCCGGATGTATAGCGCTCCACACTGTAAAAGGCAATATCGCCGGGGAGGTGACGGTGAACTCCCTTGACAAAAATTCCCGGCAGTACCTATTTTCGACGGACCAGGGTTTGACTATTGCCTGCCTTTTGCGAGGGAGCGGACGATGACCATCATCACCATTTCTCGAGGTTCCTACAGCCGGGGCAAGGAAGTGGCCGAGCAGGTGGCCCGGCAGCTGGGCTACGAACTGGTGGCCCGCGAGGTACTCATCGAGGCTTCCCAGGAGTTCAACGTCGACGAGGTGAAGCTGGTGCGGGCGGTCAGCAACGCGCCCTCCCTGTTCAGCCGCCTGTCATACGCCAAGGAGCGCTACATCGCCTTCATTCGTGCCGCCCTGCTCGACCACCTGAAGAAGGACAACATCGTCTACCACGGCATGGCCGGGCATTTTTTCGTTCGCGACGTGGCCCATGCCCTGAAGGTGCGCATCATCGCCGACATGGAAGACCGCGTGCAACTGGTGATGAAACGCGACGGCATCTCCCGCAAGGCGGCCCAGCGTTTCATCGAGCGCATCGACAGGGAAAGAAGCAAGTGGAGCCAGCAGCTCTACGGCATCGACAGCGCCGATCCCAAGCTCTACGACCTGGTCATCCACATCAAAAAGATCCAGGTGGAGTGTGCCGTGGACATCATCTGCCACACCGCCCGGCTGGAACGCTTCCAGGCCAGCGAGGAATCACGGCGCATGCTGGAGGATGACGCCCTGGCCGCCCACGTCAAGGCGGTACTGGTGAAGGACCATCCCGAGGCGGAAGTCAGCGCCCAGGACGGCGTGGTCCACGTCACCGCCAAGGCCACCGAGGCCGAGGAGCTGCACCTGGCCGAGAAGATCAAGGAGCTGGTCCGCCAGGTGCCGGGCGTCAAGGAGGTGGAGACCCACCTGCACTGGTTCACTCCCTTCGGCACCTGACCGGCGCGGTCACCGGTACCAGACCTCCACCACCCATTCCCGCCCCGACCCGGCCGTGAAGGGTTCCAGCCGCAGCCGCTCCCGGCCGAACCAGGAGGTACGGGTAAACTGCTCCTCGTCGAGACGCTGGCCGTCGACCTCGACGCGACCGGCCGCGTGCCCGCCCAGCGGCAGTTCCAGGTGCACCACGATGTCGCCGCTGGCGGTGACGGTGACGCGCCGCCGGCCGCCCAGCTCCTCCACCAGCAGCTCCAGGCGGACATCACCGCAGCGCAGCTTGCGCCACTGCATGCGGGGCCAGTCGTCGACCAGGCGCGGGGCCAGGCGTACGCTGCCGGCGGCGGCGTCGCACTCCAGCCCGGTCAGCGCGTAGACCAGGGCATCGAGGCTGACGGCGCCTTCCCAGTGGCGATAGCGGGCGGTGATATCGCCCAGGTAGCCGGAGGAATCGTAGAGCGGTTGCAGGATGGAGTGGTCGTCGTAGACGTGGTACTCGGAGAAGTTGCCCGCCGGCGAGGCCGCCAGGCCCAGGGCGTCGAAGGCCCGCTCCAGCTGCGGGTGATCGCAGCTGGCCAGGTTGAACAGGTAGTAGCCGGGTGCCATGCCGGTGTGCACTCCCCGCTCGATGTCCAGCCCCATGTAGCCGTGGTAGCGGGCGTCCAGGTCCGACTGCAGGAACCCGTCGCTCCGGCCCAGTTGCTCGACGGCGCTTTGCAGGTTGTCGCGGGCGCGCTGCTCGCCGGCGTCCAGGTAACCGGTCCACAGCGGCTTGGTGACCACGTCCTCGAAGGGCGGCGGCAGGTAGCCGGGCCGGGCGAGGTCGATGAAGGGGGCATAGCTGCCGTCCGGGCGCAGGTAGGTGGTCTCGGCCGCCTGGCGCACCCGGCCGGCCAGAGCGCGCAGGGTGTCGGCATCGGCCTGCTGCCCCAGCTCCTCGGCCCGGCCGGCCAGGGCCCGGGCCGCGGCCACGAACAGGAAGGAGGAGTTTGCCGAGCGGCAACAGGCCGGGTAGTCGTGCTCGATGTCCAGGCCCAGGCTGAGGCTGAGGGCCGCCCGGTAGGTCTCGTCGCCGGAGAAGGTGAGCAGGTCGTTTTCGTCCAGCTGTTGCCGCAGCAGGCAGCGCCGCAGCATGGGATAGGTCTCCTCGAGGAGGCTGGTGTCTCCCGAGGCCCGGGTGTACCAGTGGGTCATCAGCGGGATGTAGGAAGGCCCCTCGGCGGCCTGGCGTCCGGAAAACGGCCCCAGGTTGTCCCAGTCGGGTTCCTCGACGGGGCCGCTGACGTCCAGGTCCACGGCGTTGGCGATGTCGCCGCGGGCGCTGGCGGCGCGGTGGTAGTAGGCGAGCAGGCGGCGTGCCTGTTCGTACAGGCCCAGGCGCACCAGGAAGCGCACCGTGCCGGCGGTGTCGCGGATCCACATCAGGCTGTAGCGGCTCATGGGCGATACCCCGCCCAGGTAGGTGGTCTGGGCGTGTACCGTGGTGAGTACCCCCTCGAGCAGGTCGTCGACGCGCACGTCGGGGGATTCCAGCGAGGCCGCCTGGTCGTGAAAGTCCCGCCATTGCTCCAGGGTGGTGCCCAGCAGGGCGGGCACGTCGCTGCCCTGCAGGGCGGCCGTGGTCTGCGCGATCTCGCTGTCGTCGCGACCGGTCACGTAGGCCAGCACCAGCCGCCGCCACTCGCCCCCGGCCAGGGCGCCCAGCTCCACCCGGGCCGGGTCGCCGGCGGACTCCGGCTGCAGGCAGACCAGGGTGCGGCGCCGGCCCTGGCGACTGGACTCGGCCTCGCGGGTGACCACCGCCAGTTCCGGGCTGGAGGTGGCGGCGCGGTTGTGAACCTCGATGATGCGTACCAGGGCCCGTTCCACGACGGCCCCGGCGGCGCCGGTGAGGGGGGCGAAGCTCAGCGAGTACCACTCCAGGTCTCCGGCCTGCTCCACCACCAGCAGGGTGGCGCTGCGCCGGGGCCGGAAGGCCAGGGCCCGGGAGACCTCGAGCACCTGCCCGCCCGCCTCCAGTTCGAACCAGGTGTCCTGGTAGAAGTCGGATTCCTGCTGGTAATCGGGCCCGGCCATGGTGTGCAGGGTGTTGAGCGGACAGGCGTAACCGGCCAGGGCGAACACCCGGCCGTTGCCGATACCGAAGTCGCCCAGGTGCGAGGGATCGCTGGGCTGCCCCCGGCCGCAACCCTCGGCTACCCAGCTGCTGACGTCGGCCAGGGCGGGGATCTCGGCCAGCAGGGGACCCGCCGGCTGCTGGTACTCGGGCCGCGGCCACAGCCGGGCCTGGGGTATGGTGGTTGCTTCACCGCCGCAGGCCCCGGCCAGGCAACAGCAAGCCAGCCACAGGATTGTTCGCCGGTAGGCTCGCCTGCCGGCCATGATTATCTCTGCCCGTTGGTTCGCCGGCGTCCGCCGGCCAGGAGCAGGCCGCAGACAACCAGCAGCAGCCACAATCCGCGCCGCGGGCTGGAGGCCGCGCAGCCGCAACCTCCCGCGGACGCCTCGTCGCCGGCGTTGTTGCCGGAGTCGGCCGTTGCTGCGTCGCCGCCGCCCTCGTCCCCGCCGGCCTGGCCGTCGTCGGCCGCCGGACCGCTGTCGGCGCCGCTGTCGCCGGCGCCCTCGTCCGCCCCGGCATCCGCCCCGGCATCGACGCTGTCGCCGTTACCGCCGCCGTCGTCACCGCCGCCGTCCGCCCGGGGCTCTCCGGCCGGCAGCGTCGTCGCCGTGGCCGGCTGGCACCAGGCGGAGGTGACACCGCCCCGGTAGGCCCGTACCCGGTAGGAGTAGGTGGTGGCGGGTTCGAGGCCGCTGTCGCTGTATGCGGTGGTGTCCGCGGCCACGCTGGTTACCTGTTGCCAGGGACCGGCGCCGGGGGCGGTGAACACGTAGCACATTCCGTCGTACTGCTGTTCGTCCACGCCCAGGGTGATGGTGCCGGCGGCGGCGATCTCCTTCTTCCATATCTTCCAGCCCGCCTGGGCCGAGGAGTCGCAGGTGAGCCCCGAGTCGCTCCAGCCGGCGTCCATCCAGGAGAGCTTGCCGCCGCCGTAACGGGGATCGAGCGGCAGGTAGACGGTGGCCGGCCCGGACAGTTCCACCGTGTACATGGCCGACAGGGGTTGCGACTGGCGGTCGTCGCGGGCCGCCAGCAGGCGCGTGCTGTCCGCCAGTTCCGCCGGCACCCTGGTCCAGGTGTCGGCGCGGTCGTTCACCACCAGGGCCCCGGTGCGAAAGGAGTTGGCGCTGCCCGCCGCCTCGATGGTGGGGGGGGTGTTGCTGCCGGCATAGGCGGTAAGGGTGACCGTGGGGGGGCCGGCGGGGTTGTCTTCCCGGCGGCGCGCGATGGCGAAGCCCTCCTCGTCGGTGGAGTTGTCAGTCCAGGCCAGGTCTATCTGGCCGGCGGAGACGGCGCTGGCTGTCAGGTTGCCGGGCGCCTCCAGCAGGGGCGTGACGGTGAAGGTACCGCTGATGATGTTCCAGTCGTCGAAGGCGCCCACCCCGGTGAAGACCAGCACGAAGTCGGTGCCGTCGGCGCTGCGCCACTTGGGAGAGAAGTTCCAGAAGAAGGTGGAGCTGTAGCCCTGCCAGTTGGACCAGTAGCCGACCGTGGTCCAGGGGCCCCAGGGCTCGGGGGCGTCGAACATGCCCAGGTTGCCGTGGGGGCTGCTGTCGTGCTCGGTGCACAGCAGGTAGCGGCCGATGCCGGCGTTGTAGCTCACCGACACGTTCCAGCCCACGCCCCGGGCATCTTCGAAGACCGGCCGGCGCGCGGACAGGTCGGACGTCCAGGTGGGCTGGCCGCCCGCGTCCAGCCCGGCGAAGAACTGGTAGGCGTTGCGCTGCAGCAACTGGCTCTTGGGCACCCGGAAGAGGTCGATCTGGCCCGGCTTCTGCACGACCAGGTCGCTGGCGTCCTTGAGCCGGATGGCGTAGATGTAGACGTACTCGTCGCGGGCACCGGCGTAGTCCTTGCCGAACTGCAGGAAGGTGGGCAGCACCACCCCCTGGGCCTGGGTGAAGGACCAGCCGGCCGAGGTCCAGCTACGGGCGTGATCGCTGGAGTGATACAGCGTCTGCGAGATGAAGTTGTCCTTGCCCGAGCCCGGTGCCACCCACATGTAGAGGATGCCGGCGATGGAGATGATGCCGTAGCTCTTGCCCCCGAAGGTGGCCGGGACGTCGGAGTTGTAGCCGCCCCAGATGTTGTGGCCGCTGTAGCCGGAGTGGGGTCCGGAGACCCGGGCCACTCCCAGGCTGACCCGGCCGACCTGGTTGGTTCCCCCGAAGCCGCCGCCGTCTCCCCAGGAGGTGTACTGGTTGTCATCGTCGGCCCAGGTGATGGGCCAGTTGTCGCTGCCCGGGGCCTTGTCGTGCTCGAAGGTGGCGGGATAGAACTGCACCCCGGTGATGACGGGGCTGGGCGGGTAGGGTTGTGCCCGGGCCCGTTGCCCGGCGCCCAGCACCGGCAACAGCAGCAGGGTGGTTGCCACTATCGTCGTCTCCGCTCTGCTCATGACGTCGCTCCTCCACCGGGTTGGGTGATCCGCGGTCAGCCGCGCCGGCGCCGGCGGTACCACCAGGAAAGGGACAGCAGCAGCCACGGCCACGGTTGCCACCGGCCGGAAGTGCCGCCGGCCGTGCAGCCGCAGCCGCCGGCCGCCGGGCCCTCGTCCGCCGGGCCGGCCGCGTCGGCTTCGTCGTCGCCGCTGCCGCCGTCGTCGCCGCTGCCGCCGTCGTCGTAGCCATCGTCGCCGTCGACCGCCTGCTCCCCGCCGGGATCTCCGTCATCGCCCGCCGCCGGCCCGTCGTCGCCGTTGCCGCCGTCATCCGGCCGGGCGTCGCCGTCCGTCGGGAGGCCGCCGTCCGCGTCGGGCTCCCCGTCGTCGGGCCCCCGGCAGCTTCCGCCCGAGCAGTAATAGGCGGGGGCGCAGTCTTCGTCGCCGGCGCAGGAGTCCAGGCAGGCGCCCTGGCGGCAGCGGTAGGGGGTGCAGTCGCTGGTGCTGCCGTCTGGCAGTTCCACGGTCACCTCGTCGCGGCAGTGTGGACTGGTACCGCTGTAGCTGCCCCGGTAGACCACGATGCTGCGGGCGGGGACCTCGTCGACGAACTCCCCGCCCGCTTGCCGGTCCAGCTCGGTGCTGGCGATCTGCTGGTAGGAGGTCGAGGTGACGAACTGCTTTTCCAGGGCGGGGGAGATGCCCGGACCCAGCAGCAGGTGTACCGGCTCGGGTTCGTAGGAATCGTTGACCACGAACAGCACCAGGTCGCTGGCGGGGGTGAGCACCGCCGTGGCCCACAGGCGCTGGGTCTCGACGATGGTCCAACCCTGGCCGGCGGAGCTGGCATCGCTGCCGCCCAGCACCGTGGTGCGCACCACGTCGGAATGGCGCGGCAGGTTGCCGGCCACCAGCTTGAAGGGATAGTAGCTGGCGGCCACCGGGTGCACGCTGCCGAGGGGAGGCATCTCCCAGTCGAAGCCCGGGTAGGAGATCATGGTCCACTCGTAGTGGGTGTTGAAAGACCACTTGTTGACCGCCTTGAGACCGTCTATCTGCAGGGCCCGCAGGGCTCCTTCCATTATGTACAGCGACTGCTGGAAGCTGCCCGGGTTTTCCTTGTAGGGCTTGGAGCCCAGCTCGCCGATGAACACCGGTTCGATTTGACCGTCGACGTCGTACTGGCGGATCTGCTCCAGGGTGCGGCGCACCAACCGCTCCAGGAAGCGGGCGCGCAGGGTGCCCTGGTTGTCCTGGTGGGGGTTGTTCTGGTCGAAATCGAAAACGCTCCAGTAGTCGTGGAAGGCGATGATGTCCATGTTGGGATCGCCGTCCGGCCAGTTGGTTATCTCCCCGGGCAGGCCGTCGGGTTCCTCCAGGTACTGGATGATGCCGCGGCCGACCATCTCCTCCCATGTCTCCATGGGGTGTCCCGCCTGGGGACTGTCGCGGTAGCTGGGAAAGCCCTCGAAGCCGATGGCCTGTACCTGCTGGTCCACGCTGGTGCCCTGCAGCTGGTCGTACAGCTGCAGGTGGGCCCGGACCTTCTGGTAGAGCAGGTTCATGGTGCCGGGAAAGTCGAAGTTGATGAAATCCTGTCCCGGGTGCCCGCCGCCGGGTTCGTTCCAGACCGCCCAGTACTTGACGCAGTCGTAGCCCCGGCCGCCGTTGGCCCGGGTCTTGAGGTAGTAGATCAGCGCCGCCAGGTTCTCGCCGAACTCGGCCGCGTCGGCGTTGAAGCGCTCGTAGGAGATGGGGTAGGAATCGGGATCGCTGTAGAAGCCCGGCTGCAGCCAGTCTTTCAGCGCCACCTCCCAGTTGTTGATCTCCAGCCAGATGTCGGCCGCCTGGCAGTTGTCGAGAAGGCTCTGGAACCCGTAGTGAAGCTGTCCGCCCCGGTTCCAGGCGAAGCCGGGGAAGTTGTCGTCCAGGAAGGTGGCCGGTTCCGTCCAGGGGTTGCCGTCGTCGTTGTCGCGGTTCTCCCACTCGTAGAACTGGGGTACCACGCGGATCCAGGTGACCCCGGACTGTTTCAACAGGTCGTAGAAAGCCCGGCGGTCGGTGCCGTCCTGGGGAACGAACATGATGTGGAAGTTGACTCCCAGGCCGAGGATGTCGGCATTGACGATCTCCCCGGCGGCGACCTCGATGGTGGTGGGGGTGCCGGGGTCCTGGCGGAAGACGGCGGTCAGGGACTTGTCGCCGTCCATGAAGACGTAGTGCTGGGTGCTGCCGCTGCCCGGGCCCTGCCACTCGCCGAAGCTCCAGCCGCTGGCGGCCGTGGGGGTGAGGGTGACCACCGTCCAGGTGGGGTATTCCCGGCAGTCGTCGCCGCAGGGAGTGCCGGGGGGATCCCAGGCCACGGTGCCGGAGCCGACTACGGTGACCGTCAGCCGCGCGGCGGCGGCGACGCTTCCCGCCAGCAGCAGGGCCAGCAGGCACACCAGGTATCGCGGGCGTGGGGACATCTCTGGGTCCAGAGTATAGGAGATCCCCCGGCGTTTGAGAACCCCCGGAGCCGGTGACGGCTTTACGCTCGACCCGGTCGTGGTTACACTGCCCGGGCGGCGCTGCCGCGACCTTTCCGGGAGGTGGTCGGTGTTGAAGTTGCGCGGGTTGAACATCGAGTGGCCGGTGTGGCTGGCGCCCATGGCCGGGGTCACCGATTCACCCTACCGGCTGCTCAACCGCGAACTGGGCTGTCCGCTGGTGGTCACCGAGATGGTCTCGGCCGAGGGATTGCTGAGGCGCCAGCAGGGTTCGCTGCAGCTGCTGCGCTTCCAGCCCGCCGAGCGGCCCCTGTTCGCCCAGCTCTTCGGGTCCCGTCCCCCGGCCCTGGCCGAGGCCGCCCGGCTGTGCACGGAACTGGGCTTCGACGGCATCGACATCAACATGGGCTGCCCGGTGCGCAAGGTGGTGGGCACCGGCGCCGGGGCGGCGCTGCTGCGCGAACCGCGGCGGGCCCTCCAGGTGGCGGCGGCGGTGCGCCGGGCCAGCGAGTTGCCGCTCACCGTCAAGCTGCGGGCCGGCTGGAGCCCGGCCGAGAGAAACGCCGTGGAGCTGGGCCGGGCCCTGGCCGGGG
>QMME01000114.1 GCA_003647095.1 Deltaproteobacteria bacterium | reverse complement strand
CTTGGGCACCAGAAACAGGCTGATGCCCTTGCTGCCGGCCGGGGCCCCCTCGATACGGGCCAGCACCGGGTGGATGATGTTCTCCACCAGGTCGTGTTCTCCGGCACTGATGAAGATCTTGCTGCCGCTGATCAGGTAGTGATCCCCGTTGGGACGGGCACTGGTCTTCAGGTTGCCCACGTCGGACCCGGCCTGCGGCTCGGTCAGGCACATGGTACCCGTCCATTGCCCGGTGTACATCTTCTCGCAGTAGAGCTTCTTCATCTCCTCGGTACCGAACTGCTCGATGAGATGCGCCGCCCCCTCGGTGAGGATGGAAGTCAGGAAGAAGGCGATGTTGGCCCCGGCAAATATCTCCGAGGCCGCGAACTTCATCATGTTGGGCAGACCCTGCCCGCCGAATTCGGGATCGTGAACCATGCCGATCCAGCCACCCTCGGCGAATTTCTGGTAGCCCTGGCGGAAGCCCTCGGGGGTAAAGACCTGGCCATTTTCAAAGCGCAGACCCTGCCGGTCGCCCACCTGGTTGAGGGGAGCCACCACCTCGGTGGCCATCTTGACGGCCTCGTCGGTAACCATTTCGAACAGTTCCCGGTTGAATTCCCGGTAGGCATCCAGTTGACACAGCTTCTCTGTCTCGAACTGTTCGAAGAGAACGAACTGGATGTCACGCTTGTCGACACGGAAATCGGTCATGCTCACCTCCCAAGTGGTTTCGGATCATCAACTCCCGGTCTGGTACAGGTCCAGCATCTGCCCGGCCTCCTCGGCCAGTCGAGCGGCCAGGTTCGCAGGCTCGACGATGCGAGCCTCACCGGCATAAGAAGCCACGAATGACAACACGAACTCCTCGGAGACGTCGTACAGCGCCAGGTCCAGCGAGCCATCGCCTGTCTCTTGCAGGCGCTCTGCCGGCCATTTCTGCCGTATCCAGCGAGCGGCTGCGGGGCTGAAGCGAATCACGTACTCGTTCTCACCCAACTCGGGAATGGCCAGCCGCTCGGCAACGAACTGCTGGCAGTTCAGCTCCTCTTGCGGGGGATCGAAAATACGCTCGCTGACCTGGGCCTGGAGGATACGCGTCAACCTGAACACCAGGACCTGCTGCCGCAACGTGCACCAGGCCACCAGGTACCACAGGCCATTGCGGTTGACCAGCCCGTAAGGCCTGACCGTGCGCTCGCTGACGACATCACGGCTGGCCGAGTAGTACCGCAATTCCACCTCCAACCTCTCCTCGATGGCCCGTTGCAGCAAGGTCAGGTAGCTGTCCACGCCCTCCTCGGTGAGAATCGCCATCTGTTTCGACAGCCTCTCCATCCAGTCGCGCAACTCTTCCGGCAACGACCTGGTGATCTTCTCCAGGGCCACGCGCACCGCCGTGGCCGCATCACCGTGACGCCGTTCATCGGCATAGGGCCCGGCCGCAGCCGCCAGGGCCACCACCTCGAAGGCGTTCAGTGCCGGCGGCCTGTCCAGCGACTGGTTGAGATCCACGTAGACACGGTCTTCTTCCTCGTATATCTCCAGCATCAGGTCGGGAGTGAATGGCGGCCGGCCCACCATGATCAACATGGCCAGTTCCCTTCCCAACTGTTGGCGGGTCATGCCCAGGCGTTGGGCCAGGTCGCTGACGGACACTCCGCGGTTGCGAACCACGTAGGGCACCAGGAACAGGGCATTGCGCAATCTCTCCTGGATGGCAACCCTGGCCATCAGTCTCCTCCCCGCCCGGCGAGCCGCGACCAGGCCGCCTGCGTCATCTGCCGCAACTGCTCCGGCTCGAGCACCTCCACTCGCTGGCGATACCACAATACCGTCGGCAAGATTCCTTCGAGGTAGGTGACCTGCAACTGCAGCACCCGGGCCGGGCCGTCTTCCTCCACCCGTTCCACCAGGGGGCCCAGTTCCTTGGCGGCCACCTCGGCCACCGGCGGCAGGAACCGCAGCCTGACCGTCAGGGGTTCGTGGGCCCGGATCTGCCAGGGGTGCCGGGCCACGTGATCCCGCACCCGGAACCCCTCCGGCACCTGGAAATCCGCCTGCTGGGGGTTCAGGGGGTTCTTCTCCAGGCCGGTAATGCGATCCAGGTGAAACACCCTGATGGCATCCCGCAGGTGACAGCGACCCACCAGGAACCAGGAACCATGCACGCAGCACAGGCCGTAGGGGTCAACCCAGCGCCGCGTCTGTTCGCCCCGCCAGAAGGAGTAGTAGGCCATCATCACCTTCTTGCGCGCGGCAATGGCCTCGTGCAACAGCTTCAGGCGCTCCTGCAGCCGCAGGGCCGCGGTTCCGGCAGTGTCAACGCCGTGTTGTCTGCCCAGCATGGCCGCCCCGGCCATGTCCCGCCCGGCCGCCAGGGTGATCTTGTTCAGGGCCATGATCAGGGCGCGCGACAGGGGAAAAGACCCGGCGTCCAGGGCGGCCGCGCCGGTCATGAACAACATGGCCAGTTCCTCGGGGGCCAGATCCAGTTCCGGCATGGCGTAGCGCTGGCGATCGACGAAATATCCCTCGCTGTCGAACTCGTCTCCACGCTGGTATTCCAGGGGAACTCCCGCCGCCAGCAGATCGGCCTTGTCTCGTTCGAACATGCGCTCCGCAGCCGCGCCGCCGTCCTGGTAATCGTCCGGGAAGGCCGCGAAGATTTCCTCCCGGCTAACCGGCCGGGTGGCATTTAGCAGCAGGGTTACCAGGTCCAGCAGGCGTTCGGCCCGGTCGCGGCGTTGTCTGTTTCCCTTGCCAGCCAAGCTATTCCCCGTCGTGCCCGGTCTCGGCCCGGGCATGTATCCAGCGTCCCTTGATGCGGCCCGAGCGATCGACGTGCAATCCTTCCGGCAATACCGCCTCCACCTTCTTGCGGTATCCCTTGACCGGCCAGCCCAGCTTCTGCAGGGCGTCGGCCACGGCCGCCCGCAGGCGTACCGGGGTATCCTCGTCGACCAGCAAATCCAGCATGGCTTCCCGGGCCGACTCGTCGGCCTTGCGTACCAGCGCCGACAGGGCCTCCAGCTGTACCTCGTCACGATGATCGCGCAGGAAGGGAATCAGGGTGGGCACCACCTCGGGGTGATCGTACTCGGCCAGTTGGGCCACCAGCAGAACCTTGCGTTCCGGCTCGCGCACGTACGAGGTACCCATGCCGCGTAGCGCCCGAACGAGAACCTGCACCGCCTGTTCCGGGGTGGCCACCGCCGACAGCAGCTTCAGCGGCCAGGTGATGGGGACGGTGGCGGCATCCCTGCGGTTGATGTAGTTCTCGACGGCAGGGATTACCTCGGGGCCGAAACCCACCAGGATCTCGAACACTTCCTGCTTCTCCTCCTCGTCCTTGATGGAGGGCTCGACGTTGACCATGAACCGTTCCAGCAAGCCCGCGTAACCCGCCTGGCCACCCAGTTGGCGGAAGAACTGGACCGCCCGGTAGCGATCTTCACCCTGACCGAACTTGTTCTTGATGTGCTTCCTGTGGCGGTCAAACACCCGCTGGCGGTGCCGATCTCGCAGTTTCTGCAACCAGGCCATATTTTCACCTCGGTCCCGGCCATTCCAGCTGTAGCTTGCCGAAGGCGCTCGCCAGCAGCAATGTCACTGCTTCCGTCGTCGGCACATCGCCGCCGTCTCCCGGCGCGGGCGGGAAACTCACCAGGTAACTGCGGCCGAATTCTCCGATGAAGGGAAAGAAGGCCCGTACGGTTGGTGCCGGTGATTCGACGTGCCGCACCTGGCCCGGCCGGGGTTCCCGACCGGCAACCAGCAACGAGACCTTCCACACCGAATCGGAGCCTTCCATCTCTCCCCAGGAGAACTCCGAGGCGTCGGCATAGAGGAAAAAGGCCAGCTGGCCCCGGGTTGCTTGCAGCAGCCTTTCCAGCGAGCCCCGGCCCTGCTCCAGCGGAAACCCGAACACGCGCCGGTACTCGGTCCGCAGCAAGCGGCGGAAATCGTCCGTAAGCCTGGTGGCGAAGACGGTTATCTCCCGGTCCACGTTGGTAAACACGCAGCCGGAGCGGGTAAGTTGCTCGAGGGCCTGCCGGTAGGCCGGCAGGCCCTGGTGGGGACCCCGCAGCCGCGGCCGGGGAGCGCACGAACCCAGCAGCACCGCCAGCAGCAGCGCCCGCCAAGCCATGCTTGTTGTGGCAACGCAACGCATCATGAAATCGACCGGTCCCGAGTATACCCGCGGCATCATGGAAATCAAGCGCCGCCGGAAATTTTGCCCGCCCCGCGGCGGTTGCCCGGCAGGCGCCCACGGGCGCGCAGGCAGCCCCGCACCAGGGCATGGAAGGGCTCCATGATGGCCTGCTGCAAATGTTCGCCTTCCAGGATGCCCAGGGCCCGGGCCACCGATTCGGCCGTGGACAGGCGCTCGGGGCTGCTCTGGCGCCGGGCTGCGTAGCTGGAGGGCGGTCCCGGCGGCAGCTTCACCCGGGGCAGGTGCGCGAGCGCCGCGTGCCGCTGCACCAGGCGGCGGGCCTGCCGCCAGGTTCCATCCACCACCACCAGCACCTCCGGGGCCGGCCCGCCCGGGTAAAGCTCCCTGGCCCCGGGGGAGGGATACAGCAGGGCGGCCCCGGGCAACGAGGCCAGGTCGTCCAGGGTATCGTCGCCGCCCGGGTGGTTTCTGAAACGCACCTGTAGATTGTCCAGCAGCAACCACAGCAGCCGGCCGCTGTTGGAAGTACGGCCGGCATCCTTCCAGTGGCTGATGAGGATCACCCGGGTACGGTTGTCCAGCCGGTGCAGCCGGTCGCAGAAGCAGTCTTCCAGCAGCATCCAGCAGCGCCGGCAGCGCGGTGCCGAAAAGCCCCGAATGCCGCTGGGCATGGGCCGGAAGCCGGAGCCGGGTGTGCTCATACCTTGAACCGGAAGCGGATGACGTCGCCGTCCTCCACCAGGTAGTCGCGGCCCTCGAGCCGGATCAGACCCCGTTCGCGCGCCGCCTGCTCCCCTCCCTGCTCCACCAGCTGCCGCCAGGGGATCACCTCCGCGCGAATGAAACCCCGCTGCATGTCTTTGTGGATCTTGCCGGCCGCCTGCTCGGCGCGGGTCCCCCGCGGCACCGTCCAGGCCCGCACTTCCACCCCGGCGGTGGTGAAGAAGGTCAGCAACCCGAGAACCCGGTAGCCGGTCTCCACTACCTGCTGGACCCCCCCGGTGACGATGCCCAGCTCCTTCATGAACTCGATCCGCTCGGCTGGCTCGAGTTCGTTGAGTTCGCTTTCGGTGCGCGCGCTGATCTCGACCAGTTCACCGCCGGCCTGGCGACACCAGGATCGCAACGGCCCCAGCAGGGGATGCTCGTCGCCGGCGGCGAGCTGGTCGTCGGAGATGCTGGCCACGTAGAACACCGGCTTGGCCGTCAGCAACGACAACGGCCGGAGTCGTTCAGCGGCGGCCTCGTCCAGTTGCAGCCGGCGAACCGCCTGCCCCCGTGCCAGCGCCTGCTCCACCTGCTCCAGGACGGCCACCTCCTCGGCCGCGGCCCGCTCCCCTCCCCGTGCCACCTTGCGCTGGCGATCCAGCCGGCGGGTAACCACCTCGTGATCCCGCAGCAGCAGTTCCGTCTGTACCACTTCCAGGTCGCCCACGGGATCCAGCCGCTGGTGAGGATGGCTGACGTTGTCGTCGCTGAAGCAACGTACCACCTGGGCGATGGCATCAACCGCCTGGATGTGTCCCAGGAACTGGTTGCCCAGTCCCTCTCCCTGGGCCGCTCCCTTGACCAGGCCAGCGATGTCGACGAACTCCAGGGTCGTGGGTGTCACCTTTTCGGGAGCCACTACCCGGGCTACCGCCTGCAGGCGTTCATCGGCCACCGCCACCATACCGTGGTTGGGCTCCACCGTGCAGAAGGGATAGGCGGCAGCCGCGGCCCGGGCCCCGGTCAGGGCGTTGAACAAGGTGGTCTTGCCGGCATTGGGCAGGCCGACCAGTCCGCAGGAAAATCCCATGGTTTGCTCAGCCCCGCTCGAAGGCCTGCTTGAGCAAACGCCAGGTCTCTTCCAGGTGCTGGTTGATTACCCGTACCTCGCCCAGGACCGACATGTAGTTGTGGTCACCGGACCAGCGCGGCACTATGTGGAAATGCATGTGCTCGTCCACCCCGGCACCGGCCACCTGCCCCATGTTCATGCCCACGTTCATGCCGTGAGGCTGCAGCGCCTGCTGCACCACCTGCATGCTCTCGAGCAACAGGGAACACAGTTGCCGGTATTCCTCCGCGGGCAACTGCCAGGGTCGGGCCACGTGACGCCGGGGCACCACCAGCAGGTGGCCATTGCTGTACGGGTACTTGTTCATGATGACGAAAGCGCTGCTGCTCCTGACCAGCACGTGGCGCTCGTCGTCTTGGTCCGGTTCGAAGCAGAAGACGCAACCCGGCTCCCGCGGCCCAAGAATGTACTGCGTGCGCCACGGTGCCCAGAGATGTTTCATGCGCTGCTGTTCCCGGCGGGCAGCCTTCAGGTGGTGGTCGGCGTGCTGAGCCGCTTGCCGTTGACCCGCTCCTTGAGTTCCTTGCCCACGGTGAAGAAGGGGGTGCGCTTGCGAGGCACGAAAACCTTTTCGCCGGTCTTGGGATTGCGGCCTTCGCGGGCCTCCCGGGTCTTGGCCACGAAACTGCCAAAGCCCCTGATCTCGATACGTTCATCGCGGACCAGCGCGTCGGTCATGCAGCTGAAGATGGTGTCCACTGCGATCTCGACTTCCTTCTTGGGAATACTGGTCAACTTCGTTGCCACCGTCTCGATCAGCTGGCTCTTGGTCACGGCCGGTACTCCTTTCTCTGGGCACTTCTATTCCTGGGAACCATCTTCCGGATTGGCGGTATCATTGCCGTCACCCTGTTCGGCCGCCTGCTCTTCCTGCTGGCCCTCGGCATCCTGTTGCCGGGCCTTTTCCTCTGCGGCCTTCTGCTCCTCTGACAGGTTGCCGACCTCGATACCGGCCGAGGCCAGCGCCTCGCCCAAAGAGACCCGGCCTTCTCCCTGGCGCATGAGGTACTGCTGGTAGCCATCGTCGCGGGCCAGCTGCAGGCTCTTGACGCTGAGGGCAATGCGCCGTTCTTCCGGATCGACATCAAGCACCATGACCTCGATCTCGTCACCTTCCTTGACCACCTGGCGGGGATCCTCGACCCGTTCCTGGCTGAGCTCGGAGATGTGAATCAAGCCCTCGATACCCTTCTCGATTTCCACGAAGGCACCGAACTCGGTGACCTTGATGACCTTGCCCTTGATCCTGGTTCCCGGAGGATACTTCTCGGGAATCTTGCTCCAGGGATCCTCGCTCAGTTGCTTGATGCCCAGGGAGAAGCGTTCGTTCTCAGGGTCGATGTGCAGCACCACCGCCTCGACCTCGTCACCTTTCTTGTACAGCTGGCTGGGATGCTTGATACGCTGGGTCCAGGAAATGTCGGAAATGTGCACCAGCCCGTCGATGCCGTCCTCGATGCCGATGAAAACGCCGAAGTCGGTGATGTTGCGAATGCGCCCGCGGATGACCGAACCCACCGGGTACTTTTCCTCGATGACCGTCCAGGGATTGGGCTCGACCTGCTTCATTCCCAGGGAGATACGCTTGTTGGCCGCGTCGATGTCGAGCACGATGGCCTCGACCTCGTCACCCACCGCCACCATCTTCGAAGGATGCTTGACGCGCTTGGTCCAGGACATTTCCGACACGTGCACCAGGCCCTCGATGCCCTCTTCCAGCTCCACGAAGGCACCGTAATCGGTGAGCGATACCACCTTGCCCGACACCTTGGCGCCCACCTGGTATTTCTCCTCGGCATGGGTCCAGGGATCTTCGTTGATCTGCTTGAGACCCAGGGACACTCGTTCGGCCTGCTCGTCGAACTTCAGCACCATGACGTTGATCTCGTCACCTACCGAGAACAGCTCGTTGGGATGGTTGACCCGTCCCCAGGACATGTCGGTGATGTGCAGCAGGCCGTCGATGCCTCCCAGGTCTATGAAGGCTCCGTACTCGGTGATATTCTTGACGATACCCGGCAGCACGATGCCCGGCTTCAACTTCTTCAACGTCTCGGCCTTGAGGACCTCGCGCTCCTTCTCCAGCAACACCCGCCGGCTCAACACGATGTTACCCCGGCGCTTGTTGAACTTGATGATCTTGAACTCGAATTTCTGGCCGATGAGCTTGTCCAGGTTGCGTACCGGGCGCAGGTCCACCTGGCTGCCGGGCAGGAAGGCCTTGACACCGATGTCCACGCTCAGCCCGCCCTTGACCCGGGAAACTATGGTGCCTTCCACCAGCTCGTTCTTTTCGCAGGCCTCGCTGATCTTGTCCCAGACCTTGAGCTTGTCGGCCTTCTCCTTGGAAAGCACGATCAATCCCTCGTCATCCTCGTAGCTCTCCAACAGGACATCGACATCGTCACCGACCTTAACCCGGGGCTGGCCGTTTTCGTCCTTGCCGAATTCCGCCAGGGGAATGGTGCCTTCGGACTTGTATCCAATGTCGACCACTACATGATCGCCCAGCAACTGTATGACCTTGCCATGTACGATCTCGCCTTCCCGTAATTCCTTGTCCTTGATGCTGGCCTCGAACATGGCCGCGAAGCTCTCTTCGCCTTCCGCCGCCGGTTTGTCGTTCTGCTTCACCGGGATATCCTTGGTTTCGTTCTCCACCATGTTGTCTTCCTACGCTCCTTGGCTCCCCCGTTAGAGTTAATAAGTCACCGCCACATCGGGCAAAAGCGGGGGAACCATACAGATTTTGAAACAGGCTGTCAATGATTTTCTCTGGCACAATGGGTTGTTGGACTACCAGGCGGCATTAGCGGAAAAGCGACAAGCGCTGTCTCACCTGTTCGATTATCCAGGTGGGAGTGGAGGCTCCGGAGGTCAGGCCCACGGTCTTTACCCCGGTAAAATCTATTGTTTCCAGTTCCGCGGCGGTCTCGATGTGGTGGGTGCGCGGCTGCACCCGCCGGCAGATCTCGGCCAGCCGCGCCGTGTTGGCACTGATGCGCCCCCCCACCACCAGCATCAGGTCCGCGCGCGCGGCCAGCTGCCGCCCCTCGACCTGGCGCAACCCGGCGTCCTGGCAGATGGTGCAGATGCTCTCCGCCTGCGGCACGCGCCGGCGGCACGCGGACACGACGGCATCGAACACCTCCCGGGCCTGGGTGGTCTGCGCCAGCACCACCAGGGGCCTGTCGCCGGCAACCCTTTCCAGGTCGCCGGGTAGCGAGGCCACGAACACCTCGCCCGGGGCATAGCTCTGCAACGCCTCCACCTCGGGATGACCCCGATCGCCCACCAGTACCACCTGGTAACCACGCCGGCCGAAGTCCACGATGTACCTTCTCACCACCGCCACCCGCGGGCAGACGGCGTCTACCAGGTCGATCCCCAGCCGGGTTGCCAGCTGCAGCTGCCGCCTGGGAATGCCATGGGTGCGCAAGAGGGTCTTGCCGCCCACGCACTGGTCGATGCTCTGCCGTTGAACGATGCCCAGCCCGGCCAGCCGCTCGACTTCCTGGGGATTGTGCATGAGTGGCCCCAGGGTGTAGACGGGACCCGGGTGGTTTTTCCGGACCTCCATGGCCAGGCGGGTGGCACGGCGTACGCCGAAGCACAGCCCGGCATGGGAACTGACCAGTACTTCCATCACTTCCGCCGCGATTCGACCAGGGACACGATCCGCGCGGCCACCTGGCGGGCCGTCATGTCGCTGGTGTCGATGATCACGGCATCCGGGGCGGGTTTCAGGGGAGCCACGGTCCTGTTGCGGTCACGCTGGTCACGCTGGCGCAGCTGTTCCAGGGTGGCGGCGTAGTCGGTGTCCACCCCTTTCTCCTGCAGTTCGGCAAAGCGACGCCGGGCCCGAACCTCGTCGGGTGCCTGCAAGAAGGCCTTCAGCCGCGCCTTGGGCCAAACCACGGTGCCGATGTCGCGCCCTTCCATGACTACCCCGCCGCGAGCCGCCAGGCGCCGCTGCAGCTCCAACAGCGACTGCCTGACCCGGGGATGAGCGGACACCACCGACGCTCCCTGGGAAATATCGGGCAGGCGAATGGCTTCGCTGACGTCCTCGCCGTTGCACATGACCAGCTGTTTCTCGGGAGCGGTGACGAACTCGATTTCCAACTGCCCGGCCAACTGCACCAGGCCCTCGACGTCGTCCCAGTCCACTCCCCGACGCCGGGCCTGCAGCGCCAGGCAACGATATATGGCCCCGGTATCCACCAGGGAAAAGCCCAGGCGCTCTGCCACCATCCTGGCCACCGTGGTCTTGCCGGAGCCAACCGGACCGTCGATGGCCACAACCAGGGGATCAGCCATTGCCGCCGTCTCCTTCTTCACCAGCCCCCGCCGTGCCCGTCGACATCCCCATGCCGGCCAGCTGTTGCTGCAGGCGACTCGCCAGGGAACCCAGCAACCTGCCCAGCTGGGCAGCGTATAGCTGCCGGGCGGGCTCGGACAGGTCGGCACGAATGCGGGCCCAGGACAACATCTTCCCAGATAATGTCGCGTTATTATCGTATGATACTCCAATATCCTCATGCATTACCTTAAACATCTGCAGCACCATGTCCGGCAGATACCGGCTGGCGGCCACGACTTGCTCGAAGTCGGGCCCGTCCAGTATTTCGGTACTCATGCCAATCTGGCGCCATATACCGGCGACCCTCTCCACCTGCCCGATGTCCGCAGTGCCACCACGCGACAGCAGCACCGTGGCACCCAGCAACAG
>QMME01000113.1 GCA_003647095.1 Deltaproteobacteria bacterium | reverse complement strand
CTCGCTGGACGCGCGCCTGTTGGCCGCGGGCCGCGGCCGGCGACTGCTCCGTCACCTGGCCGCCTCGCGGCAACGTACCGTGACCCTGGCTCCCGAGAGCGGCAGCGAGCGCTTGCGCCGCCACCTGGGCAAGCACATCTCCGACGAGGTGCTGGAAGGGGCCGTGCGCCGCCTGGTGGAGGCCGGGGTGCTGCACCTGAAGCTGTACCTGATGTACGGTCTGCCCGGGGAAAACGACGGTGACCTGCAGGACGCCGTGCGCCTGGCACGGCGGGTGCGTGCCTGGATGGACGACGTCCAGCGGCCCCGGGGCCGGGCCGGGCGCCTGCAGGTATCCGCCAATCCCTTCGTGCCCAAGCCGGCAACCCCCTGGGGTGATCAGCCCATGCCGGCGCTGGTCGAACTCCGCCGGCGCTTCCGCTTCCTGCGCGACCGGCTGGCCGGACTGGGCGGGGTGGACGTCTCCGGCCTGTCGCCCCGGCTGGCGGTGCTGCAATGCCTGCTCGACCGGGCCGGGCCGGAACTGGCGCCGCTGCTCGGCGCCTGCCGGGGCAAGTGGCCGCCGCCGGCCGGCCTGCTGGATCAACTGGCGCCCGGCTGGCAGCGGCTGGTACACCAGCGCCGGCCGGCCGCGGCCCGCCGGACCTGAGCGAAGCCGGGCGGCCAGTTTGCGGTTGCATCGGCGCCGGCTTTGCCGCATAATCCCGCGGCCGCGAGGCGGGGAAGGAGAACGACGGATGGCCAAGAAGAAGAAAAAGAAGGCAGGCAAGAAAAGCGACCGCTCACCGGCGCTGGTACTGGCCGGCGTGCTCGGCAAAGAACAGCAGGTTCCCGAGGGCCTGGCCGCCCGCTGCCAGCTGGCCGAGGCCGAATTCGCCAGGGCCCTGGCCGCGGCCCGGGAACTGGCCCGGGCGCCGGACCCGCGGCTCGTCCTGGAACTGCCGGCGGTTTTCCAGGAGGCCTTCCTGCACCTGGCCGCGGCCCGGGAAGACGAGGACCTGCTGGGTGACCTGCTGTCGATGGCCCGCGAAAAGCAGGTAATCAAGGAAGCCCGGCGCCTGCTGCACCACCTGCGCTCGCGGGGCGTGCAAATCGACCTGGCCGAACCGGCCGGGGAATCCATCCTGCAGCGCCCGGTGGCCGTGGACGAGCCGGAACTCGACTGCTACCTGAGTCCTCCCGAGGCGGACGGCACTCGCTTCCTGTGGATGGCCCGTTACACCCAGGGTGGAGCGTCGGTGTGCCAGGCCGCGGTCAACGATACCGACGGCCTGAGAGAGTTCAACGGCGGGGTGGTGGGTCGCAATGCCTACCGGCGCATGGTCAAGGAACTCATCGCCGACCGGCAGTTGCCCCTGCGAACCATAACCTATGCCGAGGCTCGCCAGCGCCTGGCGCAAGCGGTGGAACTGTCCAAGAAGTCCGGCCAGGCCCTGCCGGAGCAATACCTGAAGTTCTCCGCCGAGCTGCCGGCGGTGGAACAGGTCCAGCTGCCCGACACCCGGGCGGCCTTTCCCCGGCCGGCAGACGAGCAGCTGGCCGAACTGGCGGCCCGGGCCGGGGAACTGTTCGAGCTGGAGGAGTTCTCGGCCTGGGCCCCCGGCGAGGAGGACATCGCCGCCCTGGGCAAGAAGTTCGAAGAGATCGAGTCGTCGACGGTCATCGTCACCGAGGCCCAGCGGATCGAGCAGATCGGGCGCGCCATCGACAAGCTGGTGGAGCAGCAGGTGGACGGCAAACGCCGGGACCGGCTGGTGGAGCGCCTGTTCGAGATGGCCGACTTCCTGGCGGCCACCGGGCGCGCCGAGCAGGCTGGCATTTGTGCAGCCGTGGCCTGGTCGCTGGAGGCCGAGAACCTGCAGCCACTGGAATCGAAGTTCCTCGAGCTGCTGGTGCGCCGGGGTCTCAAGCCGGTCGAGGAGATCGCCCAGCAGATGAAGCCGCTGCCGGCCGCCGGCGAGGCCGATGACCAGGCGGACTCGTCTTCCAGCCTGATCACTCCTCCCTGACGTACCGTGGATTGCTCAACCACCCCTGGTTGAGGCCATTCCCTCGTTTCCTCCGCCAGCTCTTCCGTCCACCGCCGGGTCCGCTACTGCGCAGCCGTCCAGAAATCCTCCAGGGCGCCGACGTCGAGCGAGCCGTCCAGGCCGTACGCGGCCAGGGTGTCGGCCGGCAGGCCCAGCGAATCGAGGGGCCCCCGCTCGATGCCGCGAACGGCGGTGGTGAACACCAGCAGGTAGCAGGTCTTGAAGGACATGTCCTGCGTGGGGATGAATTCCACCACCGCCGCGTCCTCCGCTGCCAGCGCCGCCTGGCCGTCGACCTGGGACCAGTTCTCGCCGCAGTGGCAGGTGGAGGGATCCTGCTCGTCGCTGCAGGACCAGGGGCTGGAGCGCAGGAACACGCTCTGCGCCGTCAGCGAGGCCTCTTCCACCGCTGCCGAGAAATAGGCGCGGGGAACCACCCCGGGGGAGACATCGCGGGCGAAGTGCAGGGGCAGGAAGACCACTTGCAGCGCCTGGGGGTCGTTCAGGGTGGGCTCTCCACAGGAGGTGGCCGCCAGGGCCAGGGTCGCAATCGCTGTCGAGATGAGGCGCATGGCTTCCTACCTCACTGGCCGGTGGTGAAGGTGGACTCGATGCTGGCACCCAGGGCGGCGCTGTTCGCCCCCGCCAGGGTGCCGGCGATCGACACGCAGTAACGACTCTGGGGTTGCAACGGTTCGTTCGGCGCCAGCACGGCGATGTCCAGCCGGGGATCGCCGCTGGGCTGGCCGTTTTCGTCGCGTCGCTGGTAGCAGGTGACGCCGGCCGCCACGTTGCTGGCGGCCTGTCCCTGCGGGCACAGCTGCAGGGTGAAATCACCGGCCTGGGGCAGGCCCGCCTGGCAACCGTCGGCGGCGAAGACGGCGTCGCTGAACACCGCCAGCACCTGTACGTCCACGGGTACGTTCTGTTCGCCCTGGCGCGGGTACAACTCGAGCAGCACCAGCGGTTGGGAATCCTCGTTTTGGTCGATGCCCACGCCCCCGCAACCGGCCAACGGCAGCAGGCATCCCAGCAACGGCAACAATCCGGCCCAGAGTCTTCTCATCTTCACCTCGTCGGCTTTCCTCCTAAGTTACCGCAGCAAGGGTGAGCTAGTCAACTGGCCGCGAGCAGTTCTTTACCTGCCCGCAGGCGCTGCGCTAGCCCTGCAGTTGCATAAGCAACTGCGGGGTTGAAGTTTTGCAGGTCGAATTGACGGGCCCCGACAGCGCTGCGCGCAACGGCGCGGAAATTGACTTTTTGTGATTTCTGCAGTTTGCGAAGCATGTTCCAGGTTTCCTTACCGGCACTGGTTCATCTTTAAACCCCAACGTTGCTTTTTGCAACGTTGGGGTTAGCATGGCCTCATGGTTGTCGTGTGGGCAGGCTGGACGCTGGCGGTGCTGCTGGCCGGGGTGGTTTTCTGGGCAGCGCTGACCTTCGCCCGCGAGGGGGCCTGGCGGGCGTTGCTAATGGACCCGCTGGCGGCGAATGGTTCCCGATATGGTTTGACTTGGGCTGAGCAAGGGCTTAATGTGACGATTCGCGTCGCGGCCGGGTGACCGGCCTGTCCCGCGTTCAAGATGGAGTGTTTTACAAAGGAGAAGAGACATGAGAGCAAGACTGGTTCACCGGCACCTGGGCCTGGCCCTGTTGATGGCGCTCCTGTTGGCCCTGGGAGCCTGTAGCGGCCGTTCCAGCGACAACAACGACGGCGGAAACGATGCCGGCGATGGCAGCAACGGCGGCGACGACAATGTCACCGGCATCACCATCTACGACATCCAGGATGTCGATTCCGCCAACCATCCCGCCCCCGACTCCACCATCAAGGTAAGCGGCGTCATCGTCACCACCCCGCTCGATCGGCTCTCCAGCCCCAAGGGCTTCTGGGTGGAGGAGGCCCAGGGTGGCAAGTACTCGGGAATCTACGTCTTCGCCCAGGGCCTGGGGGTCGACGTCAAGGTCGGCGACATCGTCGACATCGAGGGTACCTACGTGGAGTTCTACGACCAGAGCCAGATCGAAGCCACCACGGTGACGGTGACCGGGGAGGGCACGGTGCCGGCACCCGAGGTGGTCACCCCCGCCCAGGTGCATACCGGTGGCGCCGACGCCGAGGCCTACGAGGGCGTGCTCGTCGAGGTGCAGGACGTCACCGTATCCCGCGACGTGGTACCCGGCGCGGACGGTAATGATCACGGTGACTTCGGGGTGGTGGCGCCGGGCTCCCAGGACGAACTCATCGTCACCGATACCTTCGCCGACTACTACGACTACCAGCGCACCAGCGGCGACAACTTCGACCACCTCACCGGGGTGCTGGAATACTCCTTCAGCGAATTCCGCCTGGCCCCGCGCGGCTGCGACGACCTGATCCGGGACAATGGCGATCCCGTCTGCCAGGTGACCGAGTGTCCCGATGCCGACACCCCGGTCAGCATCGCCCGGCTGCAGAACCCCGATCATCCCCAGGCCGTACCCAGCGGCTGTACCGTCAAGGTCGTCGGGGCGGTGGTCACCACTCCCGTCTTTCTCACCGGTGCCAACCGTGACCAGGAGAACTTCTACATCGAGGACCCGGCCGGCGGCCAGTGGAGCGGTATCTACGTGCGTGGTCCCTCGGGCACCTCCGGGGTGGGCATGGGAGACGAGGTTACCGTCACCGGCACCGTCGAGGAATACTACCAAAAAACCCGCCTGGTGGCCGACAGCGTCAGCAAGACCGGCACCGCCAGCGTGCCCGACCCGGTGCTGGCCACTTGCGAGCAGATCAACGATGACGGTGCCCTGGCGGAGAGCCTGGAAGGAGTGCTGGTAAAGGTGGAGAACGTGGTGGTCACCCAGGCCGTGTTTCCGGGTTCCGACAGCAAGGACCACGGTGATTTCCTGGTGGCGGCGCTGGCTCAACCCGACGCCGAGCTGGTGGTGGGCTGGGATTTCGAGTACGCCTATTCCTGCCCGCCCGATCACACCGAGGTCTGCGATGCCGCCAACGACCAGCGCCGGGCCGGCGATGCCTTCGAATCGATTACCGGCCCGCTCGACTATGCCTACGATCACTTCCGGCTGCAGCCGCGCCTGGATGCCGACCTGGTCAAGAAGCAGGTCGATCCCAACGACCGCGACTCCGACGGCATTGCCAACGACAGCGACAACTGCCCCGACGACTTCAATCCCAACCAGGAAAACACGGACGGCGACACCTACGGGGACGCCTGCGACAACTGCCCGGAACTCGACAACGACCAGGCCGACGGCGACGACGACGGTATCGGCGACGCCTGCGACAACTGCCCCGGGGCGGCCAACCCCGACCAGGCCGACCTGGACGATGACGGTTCCGGCGACGCCTGCGACCCCGACGTCGACGGCGATACCATCCTCGACGACGGCGATGGTTCGGGCACGGCCGGCGACGCTCCCTGCACCGGCGGCGCCACCAGCAACTGCGACGACAACTGCCCGCTGGTGAGCAACGCCGACCAGGCCGACGAAGACAACGACGGCACCGGCGATGCCTGCGAGGCCGGTGCCAGCGGGCTGATCATCTCCGAGGTCTACTACAACTCGCCCGGTTCCGATGACGGCAACGAGTGGGTGGAGCTGTACAACGGCACCGATCAACCCATCGATCTTGCCGGCTACTCCCTGGGCAACGGGGGAACCGACTATACCTCATCGGTGGTACAACTGGCCGGCACCATTCCCGCCGGGGGATGCTTCGTGGTGGGAGGCCCCAACGTCTCCGACAACAGCTGGAATCCCGATTACGACCAGGAGTTCAACTTCACCCCCGATTTCCAGAACGCCGGCGTCGACACCTCGGACGCCGCCGACGGTATCGCCCTGTTCAACGTGCCGGCGGACCAGATTGCCGCGGGTACCGTTCCCGTCGACGCCGTCATCTACGGTGTCGAGGGGGCCAGCAACTCCAACGGCCTGCTCGACGAGACCGGCAATCCCGGTGAGATCGACGGCTTCGCCTTCACCAACGAATCGCTGGAGCGGACCTCGAGCGGCTGGCGTACCCAGACCACCCCCTCGCCCAACGATTGCTCTCACGTGAGCCAGTGAAGCCCGGCCGGGCGGACGGGTCAGGTCCGCCCGCCAGCGGGCCTCACCGCGGGAAAAGCGCATGAAAAGAACTCCTCGATTGATTGTCGGCCTGGCTGCGGGGGTCTTGCTGCTGGCCGGTTGCACGGTGGAAAGCGAGCAGCCGGTGCTGCGCGGGCACACCGTCTCGCTTACCTTCCTGCACACCTCGGACATCCACAGCCGCATCTTTCCCTACCACCTCAAGCCCAATTCCCACGACGTGGGCGACGGCCTCTACGAGGAGACCGGCCCCTATGGCGGGGCCGAGCGGGTGGCGGCCATCATCGAACGCGAGCGGCGCCTGGGCCAGCGGGTGATCTACATCGATACCGGCGACGTCTTCCAGGGAGCGCCGGTCTTCAACTTCGGCAGCGGCGAGCCGGAGTTCCGCTGGCTGGCCAGCATCCCCCCCGACGTCATGACCGTGGGCAACCACGAGTTCGACAAGGGTACGGACAACCTGGTGCTGCAGGTCTCGAACTGGGTCAACTTCCCCTTCCTGGCGGCCAACTACATCTTCGAAGACTGGCAGGAGGAGAAGAACCGGCAACTGGGTCGCTACGTGCAACCCTTCACCATCGTCAACGCCGGGGGCCTGCGCCTGGCGGTGATCGGCATGGGTGACATCGGTTCCATGTACTCGATCACCCGGGGCGGCAACTCCACCGGCATCACCCCGGTGGAGGCCAACGAGGCGGTGCGGGCCTACGTCAACTTCCTCTCCCCGGCCGTGGACCTGGTGGTGGTCGCTTCCCACCTGGGCCTGAGCGAGGACCAGGAGCTGACCGACGGCCACGAGATCTACTTCCCGGCCGATCATGACGTCGGCCACTACCTGCGGCGGGCCGAGGATCCCTGGCTGGAGCTGGACTGCCCCGAGTGCCAGCCGGGAGTGAAGAAATACTGGGTGCCCGGGGTGAGGGGCATCGATGTCATCCTGGGTGGGCACCTGCACGTGCTTACCCACCCGCCCATGCTGCTGAGCGACCCGGCCGGGCGGGAGGTGTTGCTGGAGCACCCGGGAGCCTTTGCCAAGTTCGTCACCCGCCTGGACCTGGCCGTGGCCGTACCCGCCGAACACTACGCTTGTGACGGCGGCACTTGCGTGGTCTGCGACGACCAGGGCTGCGGCCCGCGCCAGGATCATTTCAGCCGCGGCAGCAGCTGCAACAGCGACGGCGACTGCTCGTTGCCGCGGCTGGCTCCCTACGGAGCCGAGCTGGTATCGCACCAGCAACGGATCTTTCCCGTGGATTCCATCTGGTGCGCCGAGCCCCGGCCCGATCCCTACAGCTATCCCTTCGGTGATACCACCAGCTTCGTGCGCGATGCCGAGGCCCTGGCCAACTACTGCCGGGGCCAGCTCGATGCCCGCAGCCGCAACCTGCTGGAGCCTTACCGGGTACGCATGGAGCTGGATCCCCGGTTCATTCTCACCCAGATCTATGGCTACGCCCCGCGCACCATCAACCGCAAGAACACCGGCACCGGCGGAGACTCGGAACTGGGCAACCTGACCACCCTGGCCATGATGCGCCGCAAGCGGGTGGAGGCGGAGTTCTGCGTCACCAATACCCTGGGTATCCGCGACAACCTCTATGCCGGGCTCATCGACATGGAGTCGATATTCAACTCCTTCCCCTTCGAAAACACCATCACCGTCATGTACCTTTCCGGCCGCGAGATCCAGGAGCTGTTCGATTTCGTCACCGAACGCAGCAACGGCCGCGGTTGCCAGAGCCAGGCACAGGTCTCGGGAGCCTCCTTCATCATGAACTGCGGCCAGGTCAACCGCAACGAGGAACACTATCCCTGCAGCACCGCCGAGGACTGCTGCCAGTACCGGGAAGACATCTGCCAGCCCGACTACCAGGGCACCACCCGCTGGGAGTGCAACCGGGGAGCCTGCTATGCCCACCCGGCCGAGGACATCAAGATCAGCGGACAACCGCTCAACCTGGAAGCTTCCTACAAGCTGGCCACCAACGACTACATCGCCAAGGGCGGCTCGGGATTCGAGGTGCTGCGCCGCAACATCACCAAGATCGATACCGGCGTTCCCATGCGTGACGCCCTGCTGGAATTGCTGCGTGGTTTCCCCACCTGCCGGCAGCTGCTGGCCGCACCGGATCCCAACGAGGTCGATGCCTTCTCGCTTTCCTTCTGCCAGGAGCATTCCGACGAAGCTGGCCGGCGCTCCATCGTCTTGCGCGGGGCCTGCACTTGCGGCGACGTACTCGATTTCAGTGATGGTCGGCTGACGCCCGAGCAGCGCCAGCAGGTACTGTTCCGTTGCACGGCCATCGACAGCCTGGCGGTGCAGTTCTGTCGCAACCCGCTGGATTTCCCCATCGTGGTGGGTGAGTCGGACGGGCGCATAACCCGCAAGGTCAACTAGGCGGGAGCGAGGTGGCGCCATGAGAAAAAATCTACTGCCGAGCGTGGTCATGGTGGTGGCGGTCCTGGCGACGGCCTGTACCGAGAAGCTGCGGCTGGAGCCGGGGCTGGGAGGATTCGACGTCACCATTACCGTCTCCGGCTCCGGTGGCGACGGCAGCGCCGCCAGTCCCTTCGATATTCCCGGCGGCGAGGTAACCGTCCACTACAGTGCCACTGCCTACGACGTGCACGGCCAGCCCCTGGATTTCACCGGGCCGGTCGGCGTACAGGCGGCACCGGGCCAGATCGTATCGGTCAATCCGGATCCACCGCGGTTTTCCGAGGGGCGGGCCGAGGGCGAGGTCTCCGTGCGCAAGGTGTTCGGGCGCTTCACCCTGTGGCTGCAGGATGTACAGCTGGTGCCCGGCGACGTGGTGGAAGGCGGCAGCAAGCCCTTGCAACTGCTGCGCCGGGAAGGCAGTTTTGCCGCCGGCACGTCCAACGCCGTCTTTTTCCGCCGGCCCCGGCTGTACGAGATCCAGTACGCCCCCTGGCTGGAGCAGGAGGAGAACATCGATTCTTCGGTGTTGCACGACATGTTCGTGGACATCGATTGCCGGGCCGACGATCCGGCCGGTCCCTTCCAGGACGGCCATGGCCAGCTGGTGGTCACCGGTATCTTCAACGAGGGCTTCTTCGTCAGCGACCTGGCCGGCGACGGGGCCTTCAACCATCTCTATGTCTACAACTATTCCTACCCCGACGACGTTGAAGTGGGTGATCGCCTGGACCGGCTGGTGGGTTCCAGCCAGGACTTTTCGGGATGCACGCAGATCAGTTTTCCCTCCTGGCAGCGGGCGGTCGACGAGCGGCTCGACCCGGAACCGTTCCGCATCGACGATCTCGACGGCGCGTTGCCACCGGCGCTGATCACCACCGCCATGTGCAACGAGAACTCCACTTCCAACCTGCACCTGTGCGGTCACTCCAAGAAGAACTGGACCATGGAAGCCCGGGAATCGTCCCGGGTGCGCCTGGAGAACGTGCGTGCCCCCGACGTGTTCGTGGACTGTGACTTCAACGGCGACAGCGAGGTCGTGCCCGACTGGCTGGATGCCTCGCACCCGGAGGCCGTTTGCATGGTCAACTGCCTCAAGCACGATGGGGCGGTGTCGTTCGCGGTGCAGACCGTTGTCGGTACGGGCGCGGCGCTGGCCGATGTCATCGAGCAGGACCCGGTCATGTGTCCCTGGGAGGCCGACCTGCAGGGCGTGGGACCACGTTGCCGGCGGGTGCGCATCGGTGGCGGGCACATCTGCGCCGAGCTCACCACCATGCGCCAGTTCGGGCAGTGGGTGGTGGCGCTGGACGACGGAACCGGGCCCCTCATCAACGTGATAACTTCCCAGTCACTGGTGAACTACGATCCCCTGGCAGCGGAGAACCTGGGCCGGACCATCCCCTTCCTGCAGGGCAACCTGCTGCAGGTGCGGGCGGCCCGGCCTCGCTGGGTGGTCTACGTGGGCCGGCTGGCCGGCGATGCCCCGGCCGACATGCAACGATAGCAGGCGGAAAAGATACCGCGAGAAAGGAAGCACAGGATGACAGGCACGAGCAAGACCCTGGGCATGTTTCTGGGAGTGATGCTGCTGGCGGCAACGGCGCAGGCCGGCGACTTCCTGGACACCCGACTCACCTTCACCCTCAGCGAGAACAACTTCTTCGCCGGGCCCGGCGAGACTCCCACCAACAGCCCCGGCTTCGGCATCGGCGCCGATCGTTCCAACACGCTGTTTTTCGACAACTACGACACCCGTTACTCGGGCTTCGAGACCTTGAGCCACCTGGCGCTCTACAAGAAGCTGCCGTCGTTCTTTCCCCGGCTCACCACCGAGGCCTCGCTGGTGGTGCGTTTCCTGATCAACGACGAGAGCGACACCGCCATCAGCGACGACGGCTCCTACATCCGCCTCAGCTACGATCTGGCGCCCGAACTGGGCGAGGGCGCCAACCTGGAGCTGGTGCTGTTTCCGGTAAGCGGCGATCGCTTCCGGCTGGGCTATTCCTACAAGATATCCTGGGGTGGCAGCGGCGTGTTCCCGCTCAACAGCGGCCTGGTGCCCGGCGCCAAGCTCCAGCTCAACCTGCCCTGGGGCTATGCCTTCGCGGGACTGAAGACCACCCAGATCCAGGAATACCTGGGCGATACCGCGCAGACGGAAATGGTCACCAACTACGGCACCCTGGCCGGCTTCGGCGTGGACGTG
>QMME01000112.1 GCA_003647095.1 Deltaproteobacteria bacterium | reverse complement strand
CTCCCGGCCGGTGGCGGCATCGTGGCGGCCGAACATGACGGTGCCGATCTCCACCGAGCGGATGCCGCCGATCTCGTACAGGGCGCAGCTCAAGGCCTGGCCGGGAAGCTGCTCCGGGGGGATGTGATCGAGCAGGGCACGGGCGTCGATGAAGACGGCGTGGCCGCCGGCCGGTCGCACGGTGGGCACTCCCAGCCGCTCCAGGTGCTCTCCCAGGTAGCGGGTGGCCGCCAGCCGGTAGGTGAGGTATTCCTCCTCCAGCACCTCTTCCAGGCCGATGGCCATGGCCTCCAGGTCGCGCCCGGCCAGCCCCCCGTAGGTGGGAAAACCCTCGGTAAGGATGAGCAGGTTGCGGGCCCGGGCGGCCCAGTCATCGTCGTTGAGGGCGATGAGGCCGCCGATGTTGACCAGTGCGTCTTTCTTGGCCGAGAAGGTGCAGCCGTCACAGTAGGAAAACATCTCCCGGGCGATCTCCCGGGGAGTCTTGTCGGCGTAGCCGGGTTCGCGCAGCTTGATGAAGAAGGCGTTCTCGGCGAAGCGACAGGCGTCCAGGAAAAAGGGTACGCCCCGGGCATGGCAGATCTCCGACACCCGGCGGATGTTTTCCATGCTGGCCGGCTGGCCGCCGCCGGAGTTGTTGGTGACGGTGAGCATCACCAGGGGCACCTGCTCGCGGCCCCGCTCGGCCAGCAGCGCCTCCAGGCGGGCGGTATCCATGTTGCCCTTGAAGGGATGTTCCCGGGCCGGCTGCTTGCCCTCGGCGATGACCAGGTCCAGCGCCTGGGCCTGCTGGAACTCGATGTTGGCCCGGGTGGTGTCGAAGTGGTTGTTGCTGGGCACCACCTGTCCGGACTCGAGCACCACCGAGAAGAGGATGCGCTCGGCGGCCCGTCCCTGGTGGGTGGGTATGACGTGCTTGAAGCCGAAGATGTCACGCACCGTCTGCTCCAGGCGGTAGAAGCTGCGCGAGCCGGCGTAGGATTCGTCGCCGCGCATGATCCCCGCCCACTGCTCGTAGCTCATGGCCGAGGTGCCGCTGTCGGTGAGCAGGTCGATGAGCACCTGCTCGGCCGGCAGGCTGAACAGGTTGTAGTGGGCCCGGCGCAGGTACTCCCGCCGCTGCTCGCGGCTGGTCATGCGGATGGGCTCGACCACCTTGATCTTGAAGGGCTCGATGATGGTTTTCACGGTTTTCTCTCCTCTCCTTCTCCTCCCCCGGCCGCGGCACAAGCTATGTCTCCAGGCGCGTATAGTCAACCGTGAAGGCCCGGCGGCATCCCGCGGATGGTTCCCGCTACACCAGGAGGGAGGTGACATGCTATACTCCCGGGGTCGGAGGTGACTGTTGGGTCCGGAGGAGAGGGAGAAACGACCAGCCGGCGAACCGGAACGGCTGGTGGTGCCCTACCTGGAAGGGGAAGGGGTGGGGCCGGAAATCATGGCCGGCACGCGCCGCCTGCTGGACGAGGCGGTGAGGCGCTGCTACCGGGGCCGGCGCCTGCTGCAGTGGCTCGAGCTGCCTGGCGAGCAGATCCGTACCCTGGCCGCCGGCTCGTCCCTGCCGCAGGAGATGATAGATACCTTGCGTGCCCACCGGGTGGCCCTCAAGGGCCCGCTGGCCACTCCCGTGGGAGGCGGCCACCGCTCCTGGAACGTGGAGCTGCGCCAGCGGCTCGAGCTGTACTGCTGCCTGCGTCCGGCCCGCTCCCGGGCGGCGGGCTCGCTCCTGTGCCGGCAGGTGGACATCGACCTGGCCGTCTTCCGCGAGACCACCGAGGATGTCTACTGCGGCATCGAGTTCGCCGCCGACAGCGAAGCGGCGCGGCAGATTCGCGCCCTGGCCGGCGTGGGCCTGTCCGCCGACAGCGCCGTGGGCCTGAAGGTGATGAGCCGGACGGCCAGCCAGCGTTTCTTCCGCCGGGTACTGCGCTGGAGCCGGCAACAGCGGCGCCGCCGGGTGACCATCGTGCACAAGGGAAACATCATGAAGCAGACCGAGGGCGGCTTCCTGCGCTGGTGCCGCCAGGTACTCGAAGAGCCCGAGTTCGCCGCCGACTTTCGCTTCACGGAGCGCGGCGACGGCAGCGACGGCTCGTCCATCATGGTGGACCAGCGCCTGGCCGATGCCATGTTCCAGCAGCTGCTCACCCGCCCGGATGAGTACGACGTGCTGGCTGCGCCCAACCTGAACGGCGATTACCTGGCCGAGGCGGCCGGGGCGCTGGCCGGGGGCCTGGCGCTGCAGCCCAGCGCCAACCTGGGAGACGAACGGGCGCTGTTCGAGCCGGCCCACGGTACCGCCCCCCACCTGGCCGGCAGCGACCGCGCCAATCCCGCGGCCATGATCCTGGCCGGCTGCATGCTGCTCGACTTCGCCGGCTGGCCCGAGGCGGCCGGGGCGCTGCGGCGGGCGCTGGACACGACCCTGGCGGCGGGCACCGGCACCCCGGACCTGGCCCGGGCCTGGCAACGTGCCGGCCGGCCCGCCCGCGAGGTCGGCACCGGGGAATTCGTCGAAACTGTCGCCGGACGCCTGCTCGAGGAGGCATGAACATGCTGGTGCTGGGCATCCACGGCAGTCCCCGCCGCGGTGGCAACAGCGAGATCCTGCTCGACCTGTGCCTGGAAGCGGCCCGCCAGGCGGGGGCCGAAACCGAGAAGCTGCGCGCGTCCCGGCTCGACATCTCCGGCTGCCGGGCCTGCGGCGGCTGCGACGAGACCGGCGAGTGCGTGCTGCCGGACGAGATGCAGCGGGTCTATCCGCTGCTGGACAGCGCCGAGAGGATCGTCCTGGCCGCGCCCATCTTCTTCTATTCCTTCCCCGCCCAGCTCAAGGCGCTCATCGACCGCGCCCAGGCCCGCTGGGCGCGCCGCCGGCTGCGTCACCGCCAGCCCGGTTACCGGCCGGCGGCAAACCGCCGGGGCTACGTGCAGCTGGTGGGAGCAACCCGCGGCCGGAACCTCTTCCAGGGAGCCGAGCTCAGCGCCCGCTACTTCTACGACGCCCTGGAGATGGAGTACTGCGGCGGACAGCTGGTGTGGCGGGTGGACGCCCGGGGAGCCATCAGGCAACACCCGGAAGAGCTCGAACGAGCCCGGGAGCTGGGCCGCCGGCTGGTCGAGCAGGCCTACTGCTCGTAGAAGTACTCGAAGGTGGTCATCGAGCCCGGGTAACCGTCGCGTCCGCCGGTGGGCTTGTCGGCAAAGATGTCGCGAACGATGATCTTGACCAGTTTCTTTCCGGGGTCGTCGCCCACCACGTCGATGCCCCGGTAGGTGACGGGAAACTCCTCGGTGCCGAACCAGCGCCCCTCGTCGGAGGGCAGGCCGATGGTGTACTTGTACTTGACGGCGTCGCCGCGCTGGGCATCGACGATGATGGTCCAGCGTTGATCGGAGGCGCTCTCGTCGCCGGACTGGCCGTCATCGCGCAGGGAGACCACGTTGGGCACCCACTGGTCGCCCTCGGCCCCCAGGGCGGGCAGGTTGCCGGCGATGTAGACGATGCCCTGTCCGTCGGGCGGTGGGTGGTTGTCGCAGCAGGAACCGTAGGCGTCACGCGGTACCGAGGTGCCGCTGACATCGACCACGAACATCACCTTGACGACGTTGGTGGCGTCTTCGAAGATCACCTGGCTGCCCAGGTTGGGCGCCAGGTCGATATCGGCCCCGCCTTCCACGGCGGCAACGATGATCTCCACCGGATCCCCGGCCGCCTGGTTGAGCGCCTGGTAGGGAATGCGCAGCTCCACCACCCGGCCGCCCGTTTGCGGCCCGGCCAGCTCGATGGTATCGGCCGCCTGCTCCTGCCAGCCCCCGGCGCCGTCGGCGACGAACAGGCGGGCCACCGTCTGGGACCCGGCGAAATCGGCCGTCACCACCCGGGCCGCCCCGCCGATCTTGAACTGCAGCTCGGTGCCGGCCCGGCTCTGGGGATTGGTCGGGTCGCTCTGGGTCTCGCCGGTCTGGGCATCGACGATGTGCTTGTGGGGAAAGTAGATTTCCAGCAGGTAGTCGCTGCCCAGCTTGGCGGCGAGGTCTTCGTTGGCCTCGATGGCCACGTAGATGGCCTGCTCGTCGTAGCCGTAGTAGACGCGGGCGATGTCGTCGGCCGGGTTGGCCACCGCCCCGCTGTCGGCGTCGTTGAAGAACCCGCCCTCGTTGATCCACTCGGCCTCGTTGGGCACGAAGGTGCCGTCGATGGTGGGCGGTTCGAGGAAGGGCCCCTGGGGGGTCTTTCCCGACTCCTGGATGATCACCGGGCAGATGCTCTCGGTGATGGTAGGGTTGATCTGGCGCAGGAAGGAATACACGCCGGCCAGGTGGGCCCGGAAGCCGCGGTCAAAGGGTGTGTCGTCGTTGGCCGGGGTGATCATGTCGGAGCCGAACCACCAGAACCAGTCGCTGCCCTCGGCGGCGTACATCTCCTCCCAGGCCTTGTACACCAGGTACTCGTAGGAGCCGTGATCGGCGGGCGGATCGGCCAGCGGGTTGTAGCGGGGAATGCCGCTGCGCTCGAGATCCTGGCGGGTGCGCACCAGGCAGTTCCAGGCCATGTTCTCCTCGGGCTCGCCGATCCAGATGGAGAAGGTGCCGTCGATCCAGGAACCGGCGCTGAGCGGCTCCAGCTCGGTCATCTCCGCCACCGGGTGGGCGGGCACGTTGCGGGCCGGGTTGCCACGGATGTACTCCGAGCCGGTGACGCTGATCACCTCGCCGTTGTCGAAGGAGCTCTCCAGGGCCCGGTAGAGGCCGTGGAGGAAGTCCTTGGCGTCGAGATCGCGCACGTAGTTCTCCCAGGCGTTCTCGCCGTCCATGATCACGGTGAGCAGGCGATCGGGTTCGCCCAGGCCCGGTGCCTGGGCCAACACGTCGCCCAGGAACGAGGCCGTGGCCTCGGCCCCGCTCATGCCCTGGAAACGGAAACCGATGGCGTTGGACAACCCGGTGTCGCGAAAGACGATGGCCAGCTCGTCGGCGTGGCTGCCGCCGTCGCCGGCCACCAGGTCTCCGTCCACCCGGTAGGGAAACCAGTGGCGCTTGCCGGCATCGCTGTTGTGGAGCACCTCCTGGCCGGTGGCCACCCAGCGAATGCCGTTGTCCACGAACAGCTGGACCACTTCCTCGGCCACCGAGCCCTCGCCCGGCCACATGCCCCAGGGAGAGATGCCAAAGATGTCACGGTAGAACTTGACCGCCTTGGCCACCTGGGCGGAGGCGTCCTCGGCGAAGCGGAAAGGCGTCTCGGGCAAGGGGTCCCAGGGCTGGTTCTGCCGGGCCAGGTCGGTGTCCACCAGCAGGGGCAGGATGGGATGGTAGAAAGGAGTGGTGAGCACCTCGATCTGGCCGCTGCCGTCGTCCGGGTGGTAGAGCAGCTGCTTGTGCACGGGAATGACGTTGGCCATGATCTTGTATTCCTCGGCTACCAGCCGGTTGCACAGTTCCTCGGTGATGGGTTGGCGCAGCCAGAAGGTGCCGTCGGCACGCTCCTCGACAACGTCGGAGAGATCCACCACCCAGCCGTTGGGAAGCTGCACGGCGTGCCGCAGGAAATCGGGATCGAACCAGGCGATCTCGAACCACCCCTTGAGGTTCAGAAAGTCTTCCTGGGTATAGGTGGAACGGGGCTTGTCGCGCAGCTGGCGGTACTCGGGGAAATGCTTCATCATGGCATCGGAGGTGGAGACGCAGCTCCAGGCGTCCTTGTGCAACAGTCCCAGTTGCGTCTCGCTGACCGATTCCGGGGTGGGGGTGTCTTCCAGCAGCAGGTCGATCCAGGGGTCGGTCTTGCCCTTCCAGGTGGCCAGGAAACCGGCTTCGTCCACGCGGTTGTTCTCCACGTCCACGAAGGGCCCCAGGCGTTCCAGGTAGTAGGTTATCAGCTGGGTGAGCAACACCGAGGTGAGATTGATGTTGAGGTGCACCTTGGGGTAGTCGGCCAGCATGGCGGCCATGTCGTAGTAATCCTTGGTGGCGTGCTTGCGCACCCAGGGGCTGAGCAGCTGGTCGCGCACCGGTTCCAGGTACAGCGGCTGGTGCTGGTGCCAGATGATGTTGAGATAGAGGGTGCGGCGGATCTCCTGGGCCCGGTTGCAGGTGCTGCCGATGGCGTTGCCGGCCAGGTCGGTGACGTTGCGCACCAGCATGGAATAGCTGGTGCCGGGGACGAAGCTGGTCCCCGCGGCCACCGCCAGGCGTACGTAGTCGCCCTCTACCTCGGCCGAGGTGAAGGAGATGCTGTCGCCGGTCGAGCCGCGCACGGTGTAGTTGTCGACCACTCCCGCCGTCACCGGGTCCATGGCCTCCGAGAAGTGAGCGGCGATGATGCCTTCTGACGGGCTGAAGGCGTTGAGCAGGCAGGGGGCCAGGGTGTCCGGGCCCTCGTCGGCCGGGCTGCCACCGTCGTCGGCCGGGGGCGGGCGGTCGGCGTCATCCGGGCCGCCATCGACGTCGGCCGGCGGCGGCCCGCCGTCCCCATCAACTTGAGCCTCGCCGGCGGGTTCACCATCCGGCTTGTCGAGGTCGGGGTGAGAACAGGCCACCAGGTTCAGCCAGCCCAGGCCCAGCAATAAAGTCATCCACTTGGCAAGACGCATGGGGTGTAAATCCTTTCCTCAGCGAACGTCGAAAACCACCACCTGGTTCACTTCCTGGGGGTTGAGCGGATCGTCGGCGGGCAAGGTGTCGTTCGACAGGTACTGGCCGTCGCCGTTGAGCAGGCGTACGAACAGCGCCGCCCGGAAACCGCTGCCCGGCAGGGGACCGCCCAGCAACACCTGCCAGGGCAGGGCCATCTCCACCACCTGGTTGACGGGACCGGTGCGCACCGTGGCCCCGGACAGCCAGGGAAAGTCGTCGGCCGGGTCCAGCCCGCGCAGGCCGGCCAGGTTCCAGCGCTGGGGATCGTTATCGTCGGCCTCGATGGCAGCCATGCCCAGGGTGCCGGCGGCATACTCGGCGCCGAAGCCGGCATCCCCCACCACGCAGACGGAAGAGACAGCCGCATCCAGGCCACCGCTGTCGTCGGCCAGGGTGTTCATGTTGCCCACCCCGCTGGCCGGGCCGTAGTCGATGTCCAGGTAGGCCACGATGGCGTTGGTGGTGGCGCCGGACTCCACGAACCCGGCGATGCCCAGGTAAAGATTCTCATCGTCGTAGGCCAGGTAGAGCCGGTCGGCGTGGTTGCTGCCCCAGTCGCTGCCGGCGGCGTTTTCCCCCACCAGCAACAGCTCGTCCCAGTCGTTGCCGCTGGTAGTGTCGATCTCGATCTCGCCGGACGAACCCGGCTCCAGGTCGGGAGTGGCGCGCAACACGTAGACGAATCCCTGGGGCAGGCTGGCCGAGGAGTCGTCGGGATTGCTGACCGCCACCTCCACCGCCCCGGCGGGGTGAGCCGGGGCCACCACCTGCAGGGTGCCGCTGTCGACGAAGCTAGTTTGCAGGGGAACACCGTCCAGCGACACCACCGCCCCATCCACGAAGGCGGCCCCGCGCACTGTCAGGGCGCACCCGCCCAGACCCGAGCCGAAGTCAGGTTCCACTTGCCAGATCTCCAGCACCTCTCCGGCACCGCGCACGGTGGCACTGCCCCGGCCCTCGGCCACCAGCCAGTCGCCGCCATCGAGCGAGAAGCGGAAGGTATACAGGTACTGGCCGGGATCGTTGATGCTGATGGTGCCCTGGTACTCGTCGTTGTTGCCGCAGGTGGAACACTGGCCGTTGCAGCTGGCCGGCGTCCATTGCCAGGCCGAGTCGTCGACGGCCGGATCGCTGCCGGCCGGGCCCCAGCCCAGCTCGGCACTGATGCCGGGGGCGCAGCCCGGCGGCTCGGTGAGACCGGCCTCGTAGACCTGGCCGTAGATCTCCGGCGAAGTCTCCCCGGCGTTCAGCACCAGGCTCAGCGGCCACTGCAGGCCGGCCCAGTCCACCTGGGGAACCTGGTAGGTGAACCCCCCGGCCAGGGTGTCCGACTGGTTGTCGGGATTGCGGACGGTGACATCGACGAGCCCCGCCTGGTGGGCCGGGGTGGTGCAGTGTATGGCTCCGGGGGGATCCACCACGATGTCGCCGGCGGGCAGGCCGCCGAAGGTGACGGAAGCGCCCACCACGAAGCCGCTGCCGGTCACCGTCACCGCCTCCCCGCCTTCCGTGGAACCGAATGAAGGAACCACCCCGGTAACCAGCGGCCCGGAACTCTCCACGTATTCGAAGCCGTCCGGGAAGACGGCCGAACCGCCTCCCGGGTTGGTCACGGTGACGTCCACCGTTCCCGGCCCCTGGGCCGGGGTCTGGCAGGTAATACTGGTGTCGCTGGCCACCACCACGCCGGTTGCCGCCTGCTGGCCGAACTCCACCGCGGCCCCGCTGAGGAAGTTGCGCCCGGTGATGGTAACCGCCGTGCCTCCCGCGGTACTGCCGCGGCGCGGGTCGACGAAGAGGATCTCCGGCTGGTCGGCCGCCTGGTATGCGAAGGCGCCTTCCTTCTCGCCGAAGTCGCCGTTGGGATTGGTCAGACGCACGGTGACGACGCCGGCCTGGTGGGCCGGGGTGGTGCAGTCGAGCTGGCCGGCGGAGACGTACTGGATGTCGCCGGCGGCCAGGCCATCGAAGGTGACCACGGCGCCCTCCTGGAAACCACTGCCGTAGACGCTTACCGGCTCGCCGCCCGCCGGGTCGCCGCTGGCCGGCACCAGCGAAGTGACCGCCACCTTGCCGCCACCCTCGCATACCACCACGGCGGTGTTCTTGATGCGCCCGCGACTCTCCGGCTCCATGATCACCGGCACCTGTTCCCAACTGTCGGGACCGGCGCAGTTGGTCATGGCGGCCACGCCGTCGGCCAGGGCGTCGATGCGCTTGTACTCCAAGCCGTCGAGCATGAACACGAACTGCACGTGCTGGCCGGCAAAGAGCATGCCGTCGTGGGGCCCGAGGTTCTCGGCGTGGTGATAGGTATAGATGCCGTCGCCGGCCGCAACATCGCCGCGCTGGCCGTCGTCGAGCAACTGGCGGGCATCCCAGCTGTTCATGCTGCCCTTGAGATAGATTTTCTGGTTCTGCGGGTCGAAGGGGCGGAAGGCCTCGTTGAGCTGGGAGGTATCCAGGGTGACGATCAGGTCGTAAGTGCCGAAGCCGGGAATGACGTAGCCGGGGGCATCGAGGCGGGAGGTACCGCCGGCCGGCAGGACGAATTCACCGTTGGGTCCCTCCCAGATCCAGTTGTCGAACTCGTTGATGGCACCGTACTGGAACTCCAGGTCCCGGTCGGCCTCGGCCTTGACGTATACCTCCACCGAGAAGATGTGATCGCCGGCACTGGCCCCGGGCATCTCGTGTCCGCCCTCGGCGATGGGACCGTCGTCGTAGAGCGGCGGGTAGGGCCCCACCTCTCCGGCCCAGGCGGGATCGTGGGTGATGATGTTGGTGGCCGGATCGTAGACGAAGGAACCCTTCCACTCGATGTCGCCACTGCCGTAGGTCTGGTTGGCGGTGTCATCAACGAAGAAAGTGACCGAGGCGTAGCCCTCGGGCTTGACGAAGGTGGCCGTGGAGTCGCCGCCGTCGCCGCCGGCATCGGCATCCAGGCCGCCGTCATCGCCGCCGCCCGTATCGCTACCACAGGCCGCCAGCCAGGCGGCCGCGATGATGATCACCAGGACGTACGACCAACCATGGTTTCTCGCGTCACGCATCTTCTCCTCCGCGGTTCACAGCTCGCCCAATAAAACGGCGCCATACTAGCACAAGCCCCCACCGGTATGAAGCCACTCGCCAAGGCACGGCGGCGCCTGCTCGGGGGGAAGAGAGAGACAACCTACTGGGGAGGACTGCACCGGGTCCAGTAATTTCCGTCGAAATAGATCACCCCGCCGCCGCCGCCCACCGCCCAGATGCCCGGACCGGGCACCCCGGCTATGTCGACAATGCCGGTAACGCTGTACAGGTCCACCATGACCGGCCCCCAATCGTCGCCGTCTCCCTGCAGCAACGCCCCTCCGCTGGCGACCAGCCAGTACGGCCCGCCGTCGAGGCCCCACACGCGGATGTAGGGAAACTGTTGAACGGCCGGGTCCTTCCTCAGGAAATCGTTGGCGCCGGCCGCCTTGTAGAAGATCGCCTCCTCCCCCGCCGCCCAGACGTCGCCTCCGGGAGTCACCCACACGGCGCGGACATTGCCGGTTATGTTGTTGGTGTACTCCATCGTGTTGCCGTCGAGCCAGTGGCACACGGCGCCGTCGGCGGCCACCCAGAAGTCGGTGGCGGAGAGTCCGTGGACGTCGTTGAGGTTGCGACCGCCGCAGAAGTTGCTTTCGCCACTGTTGTTGCCGGAGATGAAGCGGTTCAAATGACCGTCGTCGCCGACCGTGACGTAGGTGCAGACACCGGCGTCGAGTTCGCCCCAGACGGCGTTCGGTACCACGCCGCTGATTGGGCCTACCCAACTGCTGGAACCTTTGTCATAGCGCCAGAGTTCCCTGGCGGTGCCGCCAATGGTGACCGCCAGGCACGAGCCTTCCCCGGCCCAGACATCGGTCTGGGTATAGCCTCCCGTGCCGTTCCGAGGACCGGCCTGTTCTATCCACTGCTGGCCGTCCCAGTGCCAAAGGATATCGTCGCCGGCAAGCCACACCTCGCCGGTGCCGGTCACCCAGGCGGCCCGGAAATTGTCCGTGAGGTTTTGGGGGGACAACCCGTAGCAGGCCATCTGGGGAAATCCGTCCCCGTCGTCTCCGGTTGGTCCCGGGTCGCCGGGACCGGGATCGCCGGGGCTGTCCCCTGGACCGGGATCGCCGGGGCCGGGGTCGCCGGGGTCGCCGGGGCTGTCCCCGGGGTCGTCCCCGGGGTCGCCGGGGCTGTCCCCGGGGT
>QMME01000111.1 GCA_003647095.1 Deltaproteobacteria bacterium | reverse complement strand
TGGTGATGGCAAAGGCCAGGTCGGTATCGATGAACTTGCCCGGGTCGCACAGCTGCTCGAGTTCCGGCACCGGTAGGCCGGCCCGGCAGATGTCGGTAAAGCTCATGTGCCCGGCGCCGCTTATCTCCACCAGGGCCCGGGGCGGGGGCAGGCTGGCGTAGATGGGCTCGATGTCACTGGCGGTGAACTCGTCGAGATCTCCGCCCATCACCATCACCGGCATGTCGATGGTGGCCAGTCCCTCGGGCCCGAAGGCCCCGTAGCCGCCGGGTGCCAGGGCCACGGCCGCGGTAAAACGCGGAGACGACGCCGGTCGTTCTATGACCGCGTCCGCCGGCCAGTACTCGACGAAGGGACACATTATGTCGTCCGGCCGCTCGCTCTGGCAACGCTCCAGCGCCCGGTCGCGGTCGACTCGTCCGCCGGCCAGCACCAGGGTGGTGTAGCCGCCGAAGGAATGTCCCAGGACTGCCAGGCGCCGGGGATCGACGAGATGGTAGAGTTCATCCTGCTCGTCGGCGGCCAGGGCGAGCAACTGCTCGGTGACGTAGACGATGTCCCGGGGCCGATCCTCGGCCAGCTGTGCCATCTGCGCGTCGTCGGGGTTATCCATCAGGGTGTTGCCCTGGTGGTTGGGAGCGGCCACCACGAATCCCTGACTGGCCAGGTGTTCGCACAGGCTGTAAGACTGCACGTTGATGCCCTGGCTGCCGTGGGAAAACAGCAACAACGGGTAGGGGGCCTGGCGGTGGTCGGCGTCGAGCCCCCGGAGGGCCTGTCCCGCGAGCAGCGACAGGTACAGGACCGGTTCCGCGTCGGCCGGGGTGCTCAGGGCCGGATACCAGATGGCCGTGCCCAGGGTACGCTCGCGTGCATCATCGTAGAACTCCACCTCCCGGAACCCCACGTGGTGGGGGCCGAACTCGCCCGGCGGCCAGAAGTTGCCGGGGTCCTGCCGGCCGCCGGAACAGGCGGTGATGCCGAGCAGCAACAGTGCCAGGTATCTGTCGTATGACATGGACTTGATTGTAGTATTATTGCCCGCCGGGTCCAAGGGGGAGGCGTTCCGGGTCCGTGCCGTTCTCTCCATCTGGGCCGTAAGTTCGTGATTCTGCTTGACATGGAGGTTCACCGGCGCTAGGGTTCTCTGCCCCGCCGGGCGGATTCGATCGCCGGGACGGGCCGGTAGCGAGTAACAGGGAGCACCGACAGGCATGTTCGACAACCTCACCGAGAAGCTGGGCGAGACCTTCAAGCGCCTGCGCGGCCACGGCAAGCTCAGCGAGGCCAACGTGCGCGACGCCCTGCGCGAGGTGCGCCTTTCCCTGCTCGAGGCCGATGTCAACTACCGGGTGGTCAAGGACTTCGTCGCTGCCGTCAAGGCCCGGGCCCTGGGGCAGGAAGTGCTGGCCTCGTTGACTCCCGGGCAGCAGTTCATCAAGATCGTCCACGAGGAACTGGTCAAGCTCATGGGTGCCGAGGCGGCCCGGTTCGACCTTTCCGGCAAGCCGCCGGCCATCGTCATGCTGGTGGGTCTGCAGGGTTCGGGCAAGACCACCTCGGTGGGCAAGCTGGCCCGGCGTCTCAAGGGCGAGGGCCGGCGCCCCTACCTGGTGCCGGCCGACGTCTACCGCCCCGCCGCCATCGAGCAGCTGACCAAGCTGGGCGGCGACCTGGGCATGCCCGTGCACCCCTCCAGCACCGAGCAGAATCCCGTCGATATCTGCAACCAGGCGGTGGAAGTGGCCCGTGAGCGGGGCTACGACACGGTCATGCTTGATACCGCCGGCCGCCTGCACGTCGACGAACAGCTCATGGAGGAGCTGCGGGTCATCAAGCGCGAGGTGCGGCCCCGGCAGATCCTGCTGGTGGCCGACGCCATGACCGGCCAGGACGCGGTCAACGTGGCCGAGGCTTTCAGCGAAGACGTGGGCATCGACGGCGTGCTGCTGACCAAGACCGACGGCGATGCCCGCGGTGGTGCGGCGCTGTCCATCAAGGCAGTCACCGGCAAGCCCATCTTCTTCGTGGGCACCGGGGAGAAGCTCGACGACCTGGACGTCTTCCATCCCGAGCGCATGGCCGGGCGCATCCTGGGCATGGGCGACATCATGGGACTGGTGGAAAAGGCCCAGGAGGCCTACGACCAGAAAAAGGCCCAGGAGTTGCAGCGCAAGTTCCGGCGCAACGAGTTCACCATCGAAGACTTCCGCGAACACCTGCGCCAGCTGCGCAAGATGGGTTCGCTGACGGACCTGATGGAGAAGATCCCCGGGATGGGGGGCATGCTCAAGAAGATGCAGGGCGGACCGGCCCCGGAGGAGGAGTTCAAGAAGATAGAGGCCATCATAAATTCCATGACCAGGCAGGAGCGTATCAACCACGCCATCCTGAACGGATCGCGCCGGCGGCGCATCGCCCAGGGGTCGGGCACCTCGGTGCAGGACGTCAACCGCTTCATCAAGGACTACCTGCATATGAAGAAGATGATGAAGAAGATAAACCGCTTCGGCATCGGCTCGTTGATGCGGGGGCTGATGCAGGGAAGGATGTAAGGCGGGGCCGCCGCCGGCGCCGCGCTGTCTATGGGAGTCATGATAATAGTTGATTAGCTGGCGATAACCAGAACAGAAGGTGGTGAAAGATGGCAGTATCGATCAGGTTGCGCCGGGCCGGCAGGAAGGGCCGGCCCTTCTACCACGTCGTGGCCGTGGATTCCCGCAAGCCCCGTGACGGTCGCTACATCGAGCGACTGGGCTACTACGATCCCACCCGACAGCCGGCCGAGGTCAAGCTGGATCTCGAGCGTTACCGCTACTGGCTGGGAGTTGGGGCCCGGGCCGCGCGTACGGTTTCTCAACTGGCTGCCCGGTCGACCGGAAGCGATGGCCAGCAAGGCAGCTGATCTGCTGGGCTTCATCGTCCGCGGCCTGGTTCACCGTCAGGAGGCCATCGAGATCGAAGAGATTCTCGATGACCACGGGCGGGTGCTCAAGTTGCGGGTGGACGAGGCCGACCTGGGCAGGGTCATCGGCAAGGAAGGACGCACCGCCGCGGCCATCCGGGCCTTGCTGGCGGTGGCCACGGCCGGCGACGACAAGACGGCCAAGCTGGATATCGTTGAATAAGCCCCAACGTTGCCGATAGCAACGTTGGGGCTCAGGTGTTCCCCGGTGCCGGTACGGGAAACTGGAACATGCTTCGCAAACTGCAAAAGCCGAAAAAAGCAAACTCCCGGTCCGTTGCGCGAAGCGCTGTTGATGCTTGCCAATTCAACCTGCAATACTTCAACCCTGCAGTTGCTTGTGCAACTGCAGGGTAAAAACATGCTGGTAGTGGTTGGGCGCCTGGGCCGCCCCCATGCCACGCGGGGGCAGTTGCGGCTATGGCCCGGGGCGGGAAGCTCCCTGGCCTGGCTGGACGCGGAGCGGCTGTTTGTCGGTAAGGATCGCGATTCGGCGCGGCCCTTCCGGCTGCTCCGGGCCAGCCGGACGGAGAAGTTTATCATCGTGAAGCTACAGGGCATTGACAGCATCGAGCAGGCGGCGGCACTGGTCAACCAGCAGTGCTACGTGGAACGCGAGCAGCTTCCCGAGTGCGAGGAGGGCTGCTATTACGTGGCCGATCTGCTGGGACTGTGCGTGGAGGACAGGCAGGGGCGGGTGCTGGGCCGGCTGAAGGAGATCTTCGACGGCGGGGCTCACGAGGTCTACGTGGTCGACGATGGACGGCGCAGTGTGCTGCTGCCGGTGGTCGACGGCGTGGTGGTGGAGGTCGACTGCCAGGCCGGGCGCATGGTCGTCGACCCGCCGCCGGGGCTGCCCGGGCTGGAGGAATGATCCCGCGGCGGGGGCGGCAAGGAGAATCTCTTGGGTGAAGACACGGTCAAGCTGAGCTGGTACGTGCTGACACTGTTTCCGGAAATGTTCGAGTCGGTGCTGCGGACCAGCCTGTTCGGCAAGGCCGTGGACAACGGCTTGCTCTCCGTCGAGCTGATCAACTACCGCGACTGGGCGGAGGGACGCCACCGGGTGGTCGACGATGAGCCCTTCGGCGGCGGCGCCGGCATGGTGATCAAGGTCGAACCGGTGGCCCGGGCCCTGGAGCAGTTGCGCCGGCGGGTGGCCGATGTGCGAGTGGTGCTGCTCAGCCCCCAGGGACGTCCCTTCCGGCAGGAGGACGCCGAGCGGCTGAGCCGGGCCGGACGAGTGGCCCTGGTGTGCGGTCGCTACGAAGGGTTCGACGAGCGGGTGCGCGGCCTGGTGGATGAGGAGATCAGTATCGGTGATTTCGTCCTGGCCGGGGGCGAGGCGGCCGCCTGGGTGGTGATGGAGGCAACCAGCCGGCTGGTTGCCGGGGTGTTGGGGCAGGCAGAGTCGCTGGACTCGGAGTCGTTCGCCGGCGAGGGGCTGCTGGAGTATCCCCAGTACACCCGCCCCCGCGAGTTTTCCGGCCAACGGGTTCCCGAGGTGCTGCTCAGCGGCGATCACGCCGCCATCGCCCTCTGGCGGCGCCGCCAGGCCCTGTTGCGCACCGCCCGGCGCCGCCCGGATCTGCTCGCCCGGGCCCGCTTGAGCGATGACGAACGGGCCTGGCTGCGGCGGCAAGCGGCCGGAGAAACGGAAAAAAAGCATTAAAAAGCTTTGCAGTCCGCCCCGCTGGTGGTATAAGACCGCGTTGCGGAGCACAAGGAGAAGGCAAAGATGAGGAAGCTAGAGTACATCGAGAAGGATTATCTCAAGGAATCGGTCGATCCGGTGCGGGTTGGTGACACCGTGCGCGTGCATTTCCGGATTCGGGAAGGCGAGAAGGAACGAGTACAGGTGTTCCAGGGAGTGATCATCCGCCGCAAGGGAGGCGGGGTGTCCGAACGTTTCACGGTTCGCAAGTACTCCTACGGAGTGGGAGTGGAGCGAATCTTTCCCCGTCATTCTCCCCGCGTGGAGAAAGTGGAAGTCGTTCGCTCCGGCCGGGTGCGCCGGGCCAAGCTGTACTTCCTGCGCCAGCGCAGCGGCAAGGCGGCTCGCCTGAAGGACATCTGAAGCAACCCCTCCCCGAAGCGGTTACGTCCGTCCACTGGCCTCACTCCCGGGCCGGAGTGTCGCGATGTTGCCCGCGCAACATCGTGGTTGGCAAGGAGCGGCTGCATGCAGTTTCGCGAGCTGGTTCTGCAGGGGGTGCGTAATTTCGCCCAGATGCACCGCCTGCCCCTGGGTGCCGGCCTGACGGTGTTCGTGGGCGGCAGCGGCAGCGGCAAGACCACGGTAAGCGAGGTCATCTATCACCTGTTGAATCCCGATCCCACCGAGCCGGGAACGGAGCGATTCCAGGGGGCCGACCCCAACACCTGCCGGGCGGCCCTGTTGCTGGAAGCGGACGACGGTGCCGTCTACCGGCTGGTACAGGACCTGCTGCGTGGCTCCATGGCCCTGTCCCGTCTCGATGCCGCCAGTGGCCGGTTCCAGCGGGTATCGGTCTCACCGAGCGAGATTCGCCAGTACCTGGGCAGCCAGCTGCACCTGCCCCATGCCGACGTGCTCGAGGGCCTGTTCTTCGTGCGCGAGCGGCAGCTGCCCTCGCTGGCACCGCCGCCCAGTGCCGCCCCTCCTGCCGGCGTGCCCGCGGCAGCGCCTCCGGGGGCGAGTCAGGCAAGCGGCGCTTCCGCGGGGCAGAGCGGATTCCCGGGTTTCCAGGGCTTCAGCGGCATGGATCCCGACGAGGCCCTGCTTCCCGACGATCCCCAGGAAATGCGCCGGCAGCTGGAGACCCTGCGCCGGGACCTGGCCGTGGCCCGGGAAGTGGACGACGTGCAGTTCGAACTCGACGGCGTGCAGAACGAGCTGTTCGAGCTGGAGCAGAAGAGCCAGGGGGTCAAGAAAGCCCAGCAGCGGGTGGAACAGCTCGAGCAACAGATGCAGCAATACGCCCGCCTGGGGCAGTTGCCGGAAGACTTCGAAGCCCGGGTGCGTGATTTCGAGCAGGCCCAGGCCCGGCACGAACGCGACAGCAAGCGGCTGGAAGAGGAGTGCCAGCGCTGGGAAGAACGCTCCCGGGAAAGCAAGCCCCCACCGCTCGTCCGGGACCGCTTCTTTTTGCTGGGCATGGGGCTGGGAATGCTGGCCCTGCTGGTGGGCGTGGCAGGATTTTTCCTCGAGGAATACCTGCGCTGGATTGCCCTGCTGGACATTCCCGGTTTCGGGGTGGCCCTGTTTTCCGCCTTGCGACACATCGATGCCGGTGAATCCGTGGAACGGGCCATCAGGCGCCTGGAACTGGCCCGGGAGCGGCAGGAAAAGATCGATCGCGAGTTCGAGCTGGCCACCACCATCGTGCGCAAGATGATGGCCGAGTTCGGGGTGGAAAAGCCCGCCCAGATCCTGGAGCAGTTCGCCAAGCGCAACGAGTTGCTGGCGAAGCTGGAGCAGGCCCGGGCCGAGCTGGCCAAGCTGCGGGCCGATCCCACCTACGAGCAAAACGCCGCCCGCCAGGAGGAACTGCGCCAGCGCATCGGCGAGCTGGAAAAGCGGCTGGAGGGCGCGGCCGGCCTCATGATGAGCCCGCAGGAGATGGAGCGGCGCATCGGCCTGCTCGAGCAGAAGCTGGCCGGTGGTGCCGGACCGGCGGCGGGGCCGGAAGGACGGCAACCGGAGGGCGACGGGGATGATGCCTCGGCCTTCGCTTTCGGCCCCGGCGCTCCTCCCGGCGCCATGCGGCAGCCGGCGGCAGCCGGCGCCCGCCTGCCTCCCTCGGCGCTGGAGCTGGCGGCAGAGCCGGCGGCTGGTGCGTCGGGCGATCACTTCCAGGTCCTGATGAAGCTTGCCGACGACGTTTTCCTGGTCGAGCGCGAGCGCATAGAGGCCATGCTGGCGCCCCGGGCCGGGCAGATCCTGGCCGCCTTGAGTTCCTCGCGCTGGGCGGGGCTGTCTTTCGTGGCCGGCGGTGCGGTGCAGTGCCGCGACGCCAGCGGCAACCAGCAACCCGCCGCCGGACTGGCGGCGGCGGACCAGGACCTGGTCTACCTGGCCCTGCACCTGGCCATCCTGGAGGCGGCCCAGCGCCGGCAAGCGGTTCCCCTGGTGCTGGACAACCCCTACCGGAGGCTGCCCGCCGCCATGAACGCTCTCGTGGGCAGGGCCCTGCAGCACCTGGCCTCGTGCTGCCAGGTGATCATGCTCACCGACGATGCCTCCTGGGCTTCCTTCGCCAACTCGTCCTTCCAGCTGGGTTGATGGCAGCCAGGAAACCCAGAGAACCCCGTAGCTGGATGGAAACGACCCTGCCCGCCAGGCGGCGGGAGCTGGTCGCCGGCGTGGATGAGGCCGGCCGGGGGCCGCTGGCCGGGCCCGTGGTGGCCGCCGCGGTGATGCTGGGCGACGTCATTCCCCCGGCGGGCCTGAACGATTCCAAACAGGTGACTGCCCGGCGTCGCCAGGAGCTGGCGCGGATGATCATCGACGCTTGCCGGGGTTGGGGTATCGGGGTGGTGTCTGCTTCCCGCATCGACGAGATCAACATCCGCCGCGCCGCCCTGGAGGCCATGAGCAAGGCCTACGCCCAGCTGCTGGCCCAGGGGGTGGAGCCCGACCTGGTGCTGGTCGACGGCCGCGACGTCTTCGATTTGCCGCCGCGCAGCCCGGCGGTGGAGCTGCGGGCGGTGGTGGGCGGCGACCGCCGCTCGGCCAACGTGGCCGCGGCCTCCATCCTGGCCAAGGTGTGGCGGGACTCGCTCCTGCTGGAGTACCATTTCCAGTGGCCCCAGTACGGCTTCGACAGGCACAAGGGCTATCCCACCCGGCAGCACCTGGCAGCCATCGCCCGGCACGGTCCCTGTCCCCTCCACCGGCGTACCTTTCGCAGGGTGCGCGAGTACTGCGGTGATTGATGGCGTTGCTCAGCGCCCGGCCTCGAAGGCGTTGCGAATCAGCTCCACCCGGCCCTGGGGCCAGAACACGGCGGCGACATCGAAGCGCAGCATGACCTCTTCCACCCGGTGATTCTGGCACCAGGCCAGGGCGGCCTTGATGATCTGCCGTTGCTTGCGGCGGTTGACGGTGGCCGCCGGGTGCACTTCTGAACCTTCCGAGCGGCTGCGCACCTCGACGAACACCAGGGTGTCGCCCTCCCGGGCCACGATGTCGATCTCGCCCACCTTGAAGGTGGCGTTGCGCTCGACGATCTCGAAGCCCAGCCCGGCCAGGTACTGGCAGACCAGCTCCTCGGAACGGTTGCCGAGACGCTGGCGCTCGTGTTCGCTCATGAGTGGTATGTGTCACAATTCTTCCTGCCGCGCAAGCCGGGCGGGATTGCACCGGCGCGGGTGCTGGCGTAGGATCTCCGTCATGGTGGAAGGGAGCGACAGGCAGCTGCAGCCGGGCACCCTGTACCTGGTGGCCACCCCCATCGGCAACCTGGCCGACATCACCCTGCGGGCGCTGGAGGTGCTGCGGGCCGCCGACGTCATCGCCGCCGAGGATACCCGCCATACCCGCAAGTTGCTCAGCGCCCACGGTGTTCACAACCGCCTGCTTTCCTATCGCGAGCACAACCACGAGGCGGCGACCCGGCAGGTGCTGGGGATGCTCGAAGAGGGCAAGACGGTGGCCTGCGTGTCCGATGCCGGCACCCCCGGGCTCAACGATCCCGGCCAGCGGCTGGTGCAACGGGTGTTGCAGCAAGGGTTGGAGGTGGTACCGGTGCCCGGCCCCAGCGCCCTGCTGGCGGCCCTGGTGGCTTCCGGGTTGGATTGCGCCAACTTCCTGTTCCTGGGTTTCCCCCCGCGCCGCCCGGAAGCGCTGCGGGAGCAGCTCGAGCAAGTGAGCCAGCTGCCGGCAACCCTGGTCTTCTACGAATCGCCGCGCCGCCTGGCCGATACCCTGGCGGCCCTGGCCGCAACCCTGGGCCCCCGACCGGCGGTGGTGGCCCGCGAACTGACCAAGCTGCACGAGCAGTTCCTGCGCGGCAGCCTCGAGCAGCTGGCCGAGCGGTTTGCCGGGCAGGAGCCGCGCGGCGAGGTGGTGGTGCTGGTGGCGGGCAGCAAGCGGCAGCGGCCACGGCTGGAGCTGAGCGGCGAGCTGAAACAGCTGGCAGACGCGGCTCTGCGGGGACAACGCCTGGGAACCTCCCAGCTGGCCGGCCTGCTCAGCCGCCTGACCGGAAACAAGCGGCGCGAGCTGTACGACTGGCTCAGCCGCCTGCGCCGGGAGCACGAGCAGTGAAGGGCGCGGGGCAGCCGGCGGCGAACAACTGGAAGGCACGGCCGGGACTCGCTGCCAGGTTCAAGGCCTTCCTGGTGTGGCTGCTGGCGCGTATGCTGCTGGCCACCCTGCGGGTGCGGGTGTCGGGAGGGGATAGCCTGCAGCGGCTGCGCCGGGAGGGGCCGCTGGTCTACGCCTTCTGGCACGGGCGGCAACTGGCGCTGTTCGGGGCCATACCGGAAAGACCGCTGGCGGTCATGGCCAGCCTCAGCCGGGACGGACAGATGCAGGCCGAGATCTGCCGCCGCTTCGGCCTGGAAGTGGTGCGTGGATCCAGTTCTCGGGGAGGTCTGGGGGGTCTGCTGGGGCTGGGACGACGGCTGCGTCACGGCCGCTCGGTGGCCCTGGCCGTGGACGGGCCCCGGGGCCCGGCCCACCAGGCCAAGCCCGGGGTGGTGGCCCTGGCCGCGGCCAGCGGGCGGCCCATCGTGCCGGTGGCCGTGGGCCTGCGCCGCAAGCTGGTACTGCGCCGGGCCTGGGACCGCTTCCAGATACCGGCCCCCTTCACCCGGGTGCAGGTGGCTTTCGGTGAACCGCTGCAGGTGGAGTCGGCGCCGGGTTCCGCTCGACTGGAGGAGATTGCCAGGGAGCTGGACCGCCGCCTGCGGGCCCTCTGTGACGAGGTGGACGCCAGCGCGGTTGCCGGATAGACTCTGCCGCCAGGATGTTTCTTCTCTACGTCATCGTCGGTCAGCTGGTGTTTTTTTTGCTGTTGCCGGTGTTGTTGCTGCATCCCAAGCTGCGCGACGGTTTCTTGTTCCGTTGCGGGCGCCTGCCGGCGGACTGGCCCGGCGGGCGGGCAGCACCGGTGGTGTGGTTTCACGGCGCCTCGGCCGGAGACCTGCTGGCCCTGGAGCCGTTGATGTCCCGGGTGGCCGAGAGCCTGCCCGCCGCCCGGCTGGTGGTGACCACGGTGACCAATTCCGGCTACCAGGTGGCCCGGCGCGGCCTGGCCGGCGGACCGGCATACGGCTACGCTCCCTACGATGTCACCTGGGCGGTTGATGCCTTCGTACGCGCCATCAAGCCCACCTTGCTGGTCCTGGAATACAGCGAGCTGTGGCCGGCGTTGATCCACCGGGTGAAGCGTTCGGGAGCAGCCGTGGTGCTGGTCAACGGACGCTTTTCCGAGCACAACGTCTGGCGCTACCGGCTGCTGTACCGGCTCATCGGCAATCCCCTGCGCCTGCTCGACCGCCTCTGTGTCCGCGACGAGCAGGAGGCGGCCCGGGCCCGGTCCATCGGGGCCGAGCCGGAACGGATCGTGGTTACCGGCAACACCAAATTCGATGCCGTGGGAACAATCACCGCCGATGCCCCGGCCGTGGAAACTCTGCGCCGGGAGCTGGGGCTGGCCGCAGACGATACCGTGTGGCTGGCCGGCAGCACTCACGACCGCGAAAACGACATGGTCCTGGAGGTGTTTGCCCGCCTGCGCCACGAGTTTACCGGGCTGCGACTGGTGATCGCCCCGCGTTACCTGGAACAGGTGTCCCTGATAAAGAGCCTGGCCGAGCAACGGGGGCTGGGCTGGAGCCTGCGTTCCCGCCCCGGGCGGCGGCAGCCGGTGATCATCCTCGACAGCGTTGGCGAACTGCGCCTGGCCTACCACCTGGCCGCGGTGGTA
>QMME01000110.1 GCA_003647095.1 Deltaproteobacteria bacterium | reverse complement strand
GCTTCAACCCCTACTACGCGGCACGCATCTACGCCGAGCAGCCCGACTCCTCGCCGGGAGTGTGGAACTACGTCGAGTACCGGGCGCTGGAGGGCTTCGTCTTCGCGGTCACGCCCTTCAACTTCACCTCCATAGCCGGCAACCTGCCCACGGCGCCGGCCATGATGGGCAACACCGTGCTCTGGAAACCGGCCTCCACGGCCGTGTACTCGGCCTGGTTCCTGATGCAGCTCTGGCGGGAGGCCGGCCTGCCCGCCGGGGTGATCAACTTCCTGCCCGGGCCGGGAAGCGCGCTGGGCGATCCCGTGCTCACCCGCCCGGGGCTGGCGGGGGTGCACTTCACCGGTTCCACGGCCACCTTCCGGCACATGTGGCAGACCATCGGCGCCAACATCGGCAGCTACCATTCCTATCCGCGCATCGTCGGCGAGACCGGCGGCAAGGATTTCGTCTTCGTGCATCCGTCCGCCGACCTGGAAGCCACGGCGACGGCGCTGCTACGGGGTGCCTTCGAGTACCAGGGACAGAAGTGCTCGGCCGCCAGCCGGGCATATGTTCCCGAAAGCCTGTGGCCGCGGCTGAGCGAGCGGCTGGTCGACGAGGTGGGGCAGATCAAGATGGGTGACCCGGCCGACTTCGGCAACTTCATGGGTGCGGTGATCGACCGGGCCGCCTTCGACAAGATCAGCGGCTACATCGACGCGGCCCGGGCGGATGGCTCCAGCGAGATGGTCTGCGGCGGCGGCCACGACGACCGGAGCGGATGGTTCGTGGAGCCCACCATCATCAAGGTGGCCGATCCCCGCCACCGGCTCATGCAGGAGGAGATCTTCGGGCCGGTACTGGCCATCTTCGTCTACCCCGACGCCGAGTTCGAGGACATGCTGACCACCTGCGACACCACCTCTCCCTACGGCCTGACCGGCGCCATCTTCGCCACCGACCGGGCCGCCATCCAGCGGGCCTTCGTGGCCCTGCGCCACAGTGCCGGCAACTTCTACATCAACGACAAGCCCACCGGGGCGGTGGTGGGCCAGCAACCCTTCGGCGGTTCACGGGCCTCGGGCACGAACGACAAGGCCGGCAGTTACCAAAACCTGCTGCGCTGGGTGAGCACCCGGGCGGTGAAGGAAACTCTCGACCCGCCCCGCGACTGGCGCTATCCGTTCCTGGCACGGGATTGATGGAGAAAGGAAGGCACGACATGAAGAGCCTGCTCGATAAGCTGAATGTCAAAGCGGAAAACCCCGGGGCCTGCACCGGGCCCGGGGGCTGGATAGAAGACAGCCAGGGTACCGTGCTGGAGTCGATAAATCCCGCCACCGGAGAAGTGCTGGCCCGGGTGCGCCAGGCCACCGCCTCGACATACGACCGGGTGGTGGAAGCCTCTCGGAACGCCTTCGAAGAATGGCGTCGGCTGCCCGCTCCCAAGCGGGGGTTGCTGGTACGCGAGTTGGGTGACGCCCTGCGCGAGTACAAGGAGCCACTGGGCGAGCTGGTCACCGCCGAGATGGGCAAGATCCGCGAGGAGGGTCTGGGCGAGGTGCAGGAGATGATCGACGTCTGCGACCTGGCCGTGGGCCAGTCGCGCATGCTCTACGGCAAGACCATGCACTCCGAGAGACCCGCCCATCGCATGTACGAGCAGTGGCACCCGCTGGGTCCCATCGGGGTGGTCACCGCCTTCAACTTTCCGGTGGCGGTGTGGGCCTGGAACGCCACTATCGCCGCCGCCTGCGGCGACACCGTGGTATGGAAGCCGTCCAGCGAGGTGCCGCTGACGGCCATCGCCGTACAGCACATCTGCAACCGGGTCTTGGCCGACCATGGCCTACAGGGCATCTTCAGCCTGGTCATCGGCAAGGGTCGCGAGGTGGGGGAACGGTTGCTGGCGGACAAGCGACTGCCGCTGATATCCTTCACCGGCTCCTGCCAGACGGGCCGGCACGTGTCCGAGGTGGTAGCCCGGCGCTTCGGTCGCACCCTGCTCGAACTCGGCGGCAACAACGCCATCATCGTGGCCGCGGACGCCGATCTGGACATGGCCGTGCGGGCCATCCTCTTCGGGGCGGTGGGCACCGCCGGGCAGCGTTGCACCACCACCCGGCGAATCATCGTCCACCAGTCGGTGGCCGAGGAGCTGGTGCGCCGCCTGGCTGCCGCCTACCAGCAGGTGAAGATCGGCAACCCCCTGGAGGCGGGCGTGCTCATGGGGCCGCTGGTTACCACCCAGGCGGTGGACAACATGATGCAGGCGCTCGAGCAGGTGAAGGCCCAGGGTGGCGAGATCGTCTGCGGCGGCAAGCGGCTGCCCGAGCTGGGAGAGCGCTTCGTCGAGCCCACCATCGTGCGCATGCCGGAACAGACCGAGGTGGTGCGCCGGGAGACCTTCGCGCCCATCCTCTACATCCTGGCCTTCGATGACATCGAGCAAGCCATTGCCATCCACAACGACGTGCCCCAGGGGCTTTCCAGCGCCATCTTCACCACCAACCTGCGCACGGCCGAGCGCTTCCTCTCCTGTGCCGGCTCCGACTGCGGCATCGCCAACGTCAACATCGGTACCTCGGGAGCCGAGATCGGCGGAGCCTTCGGCGGCGAGAAGGAGACCGGAGGCGGCCGCGAGTCCGGCTCCGATTCCTGGAAGGCCTACATGCGCCGCCAGACCAACACCATCAACTGGTCCAGCGAGCTGCCGCTGGCACAGGGGATCAAGTTCGGCGAGTGAGCAGGCCGGCCCCGGCCAACAGCAGCAGGGCCAGCAGCGGCGGCACCCCTCCGTGGGAGCCGCTGGCGCAGCCGCAGCCGCGGGTGGGCTCCACCCCCGTCTGTACGTAGGCGGTGGGGGTGAGGTTTATCCGCCCGGCGAAGTCCAGGGCCCGTTGCTCGGCGCCGGAGACGAACCAGAAGATCCACGATACCGCTTCGCCGGCGGGTACGGTGTCGTCGATGAAGCGCACCAGGCCGTCACCCACCAGGAAAGTGGCGGCCACGTGCACCGAGCTGGTCTGCTTGAGCAACCACAGGTCCTGGTCCAGGCCCAGCAGGCCGTTGGCCAACGGCAGGGAGATGCGTCCCTCCTGGAATTCGAAATCTGTAAAGGGATAGAAGCGCACCTCGTCGTCGAGCAGACCCGGAGTGAGCAGGAAACCCTCGAGGGCAAGCGGGAAGTCCACCTCCAGGGTACGCTCGCCGCCGCTGGCGGCGCCGGCCGTGACCACCAGTCGGGTGATGCCCTCTGCGCCGCCGGCGAACCATTCCGTGGTCACCTGGCGCCCGGGCGCGGATACCCGGAATCCCTGGGTCTCGGTGAAAACCGGTTCGGCCGGCTCGATGACGCTGGCGGGAAGATCGTCTACTGCAGAGACAGTGCCACCGGCCGTGTCTACTTCCAGGTAGGGACCGCCCAGTTGGGGAGCCATCCGGGAGACGATGACGTCGGCGCAGTCGGTGGCCGCGGCAGCATGCTCCCGGCCGTAGTCGACCTCGTTGATGAAGGGATTGATGCCGGTGGCGTCGGAGACCTGGCCCAGCAGCGCCAGGCGCCAGCATTCATCCAGCTCGTCGCGGTACTGGCCGGCCGTGATCTTGCCGGCCGACTCGGCGGCGGCCAGGATGGTCTCGGTTGCCAGCAGCCAGTGCCGGGCCTGGACGTTGCCGCTGATCACCTGGTTGTCACGCTCGCAGTGGTAGACCGAGTCGATCACTCCCGAGCCACCCAGCCAGCGGCGCATGGAATCGGTACTGGGCGGCTGCCAGGTGCCGTCGAGCATGGGGGGCAGCTGGGGCTGCTCGAGGCCGTTTTCCCTGGCCCAGGTGACGAAGTCGCCGATGCCGGCGATGCGGAACCCGGCCTCCTCGTCGGCAACCAGTTGCTGCTCGTACTCGGCCAGGGCGGCCGGGTCTTTCACGAACCCGCTGGGCACGTAGGGCGCCATGCCGCCGGTGGCCAGCAGTTCACCGTCGTCGAAGAAGCTCCAGCGCACCTCCACCTGCGGGGTGGCGAAGCTGCGGCCGACGACGACGATATCGCTGTCTCCCAGCCGGTACAGCGGCGCGGCGCTGTCGTAGGCGGAAAGGTGCTGGTAGCGGAAATGGTTCTTGGCCAGCAGCAGTATGGACCGCTCATGGACGGCGGCGAAGGAGGCCATGCCCTCGCCGAACTGGCCTTCCTGGCAGAACACCACCGGTGAGGCCTGCAGGCCCAGGCGCTGGAACACGTCGTCCAGAAGACGGTGCGAGACTTCCATGTCGTGGCGTGGATAGGCCAGGAAGAGCTGGTCCGAGTAATGAAAGCTCACCAGCTCGAGCTGAGCGTTTCGCTGCAACTCCAGCAGCTTGTCCAGTACCTGCGGGTGGCGCTGTTCGAGCACCTCGGCCAGGTAAGCCTGCATCTCGATGGTCACCTTCCAGCCGGGATGGGCCAGGAACAGGTCGAGCACCGGCTCGAAGCTCTCGGTGACGATCATGTCCTGCACCTGGGCATCGTCGAGATCGAACGCGGGATCGTTGCTCTCTCCCGAGGGAAAGCCCTGCAGGCCGCCGGCCACGTACTGGATGTTGAAGTGAAACAACGTCAGGGAAAACTTCTCCTGGGCAGCGGCCGGCAACGCCAGGCACAAAAAAACCACTCCCAGCGGCAGGGGAACTTGCAACCGCGGCATCTGTTCCTCCGTGTAGACCAGGGCTCCAGCCGGAGTTGCCAGTAGCCAGGAAGCGAAACGGCGTCGGCAAGAATCAGGCGGGGTTTTCCACTAGGCCCTTCTTGGCCAGGCACTGCACGAACCACAGGGTGTCTTTCTCGGCCCGCTGCTTGTCCACGTCGAACTCGGCGCAGAGAATCTCGGCCACCTCGGACAGGGATCGTTCACCGGTGATGAGCTCCCAGATGCGCGTGCCCACGTCGTTTAGGGTGTGCATGGTGCTGTCCGAGGGGGTGACGATGACCACTTCGCCGTCGATCATGCGCCAGGCGACGTCTTTCTGGCGTTGTACCTTGCTGTGAATGCCAAACTTGCCGGCCTTGGCCGGAGCCTTGCGGGGCGTGGCCTTCTTTGGTGCCCTGGCTGCCTCGGCCGGTGCCTTGCGGCGCGTGGATGCAGCCACCACCTGGGAGAGCTTTTTCACCACTTTCTTGATGGCTTTTTTCTTGGCGGCCTTTTTCCGGGGAGTGGCTTTCTTTGCCGGTGCGGTCTTCTTCTTGGGCGTGGCCTTCTTCTTGGGCGCGGCCTTCTTCTTGGCGACCTTCTTTTTTGTAGCCTTCTTCTTGGTGGCCTTTTTCTTGGGGGATGTCTTTCTCTTTGTTGTGGTTTTCTTGCCGCCGGCGGTCTTTTTCTGGGTTGTCTTCTTCCTGGCCGGAGTTTTCTTCCTGGTAGTGGACTTTGCCTTCTTGCTTGCCTTCTTCTTCGACTTGGCGGTCTTTTTCTTGGTCTTGCCTGTTTTCTTTCTGGTGGTTGCCATGGAACCCCCTTGACTAGCTTCAAGTTTTCTCGACCGGGGGCAGTGTAGGTCCAGGTACGAACTCTTGTCAACGGCTAATTGCGCCTGCGGTGGCTATTTTTTTTCTGGACCGGATCGGTAGCGTTCAATGACCTCCGGCAACGACAGTACCTTGATGCTGCGCTCCGACTGCGTAGCCATCCAGCCCAGCTGCAGCCAGCAGCCGGAGCACTCAGTGGCCACGATGGAACACTCGGTTTCTTCGACGTTTTTCAGCTTTCTCCGGGCAATCTTCCACGATAGTTCCGGGTGCAGTACGGAAAACAGGCCGCCGTTGCCACAACAGATGTCGGCTTCTTCCATGGGTTGGAACCTGGCGCCCTCGAGGCTTTGCAGGATCTCGCGTGGTTGCTTCCTGACTCTCAGGCCCCTGGATAAATGGCAAGGATCGTGCCAGGTTATCACTTCCCCAGTGCTCCCGGGAGCTGGGCCTGTCCCCGGTGGTTTCGGCTGACCGGAATGGTTCAAGTGGTGGGAAGGGAAGAGCTTTTCCTGCCAGAGCACGCTGAATGGCAACACCCGCTCCGACATCTGCCGGGCTCGTTCGCTCCGCTCGTCGTCGCTGGCCAGCAGGCCGGGAAAGTGCACCTTGAGCATGTAGGCGCAGGAGCCGCAGGGGGTGGTAATGAAGTCGGGCCTGTCCCCGGCCTTTGGCCATAATATATCTAGGTTTTTACGGGCCAGACGGCGGGCGGTGTCGTTTTCGCCGGCGCTCAGTGCCACCAGGCCGCAGCAGCCGAGTCCCCGTGGCACCACGGCGTCGGCACCGGCACCGGCAAGTAGCCTCAGCAGGGAAAGGGTGTGTTCGGGGTTCAGGTAGTTGGACACGCAGCCGGGAAAGACGAAAACCCGGGGACTGCCGCTGCCGAAAGTGCGCGGCAACCTCCGCCGGTGCAGGAAGGGGCGAGCCAGTTCGGGAAGCCAGCGGGCCGGTCCCCCGGCCGGTGTGCCCACCCGCAGGCGCAGGCCGGAAGAACGCGGCAGGCGCCGGGCCCACAGGGGGCGGGTGAGCCGGGCCAGGCCGAACAGGCGCTGCAACCGCTTGCCGGCGGGCAGGATGTGCCTGAGCAGCCAGGCCTTGAAGCGGCCGCCGCTGCCCTCGGCGATCATCTGCTGCCGGGCCAGGCGCACGATGCTCGAGGTGTCCACCTCGTTGGGACAGCCGGCGGTGCAAGAGCCGCACAGCAGGCAGGTGGAAAGATAGCGACGCAGGCGCCGTGCGGCCGGAAGTTGTTGCCGCCGGTGCGCCTCGGCCAGGGCGATGCGCCCTCGGGCCACCGCCCATTCCCTTTCCTCCTCGCGGTAGGTGGGGCAGTGGGCCAGGCAGGCGCCGCAGCGGACGCAGCGCTCTACCTCGGCCAGCAGGGGATCGCTCTCACTCATCTTTGGCCCGGGCGTCGTTTTCGGTGAGGGGAAAGATCTTGCCGGGGTTCATTATGCCGGCGGGATCGAGCTCCCGCTTGATGCGGCGCATGACATCCATGACCGCCGCCGGTACCTCCAGCCCCAGGAAGGCCTGCTTGGTGGTTCCCACCCCGTGTTCTCCGGTGATGCTCCCTCCCAGCGACACCACCAGCTCGAACATGCGCGCCACGGCCTCTTCCACCCGGGTTACTTCCTCGGGCCGGGACGGGTCGGCCATGAAGTTGACGTGCAGGTTGCCGTCGCCGGCATGACCGAAGATGGCACAGCGGGAGTCATACTCGGCAGCCAGGTCCTGGATGCCGGTCACCGCCCGGGGCAACTGGCTGAGGGGAACGACGATGTCCTCGTTGACCTTGAGCGGGGCGATGCGGGCCAGGGCCGGGCCGGCGGAGCGACGGGCCCGCCACAGATCGGCCGCCTGGGCGTCGTCGCGGGCCAGTCGTACCTCGACGGCACCGGCCCGGCGCAGTACCCGGTCGACGGCCGCGGCGTCCTCGGCCACCTGGGCCGGGCCGCCGTCCACCTCGACGATGAGCAGCGCCTGGGCCGAGTCGGGCAGCCCGCAGGGTTCGTATTGCTCTACGCAGCGCAGGGCGGCGCCGTCCATGAACTCGACGGCGCTGGGCAGGATGCCGGCCCGCATCACCTCCACCACCGCCCGGGCCGCCGGCTCCAGCTCGGCGAACACCGCCAGCAAGGTGTGCCGTGCCGGCGGCAGCGGCAACAGGCGCAGGGTGGCCTCGGTGAACACCCCCAGGGTGCCCTCGGAACCCACCAGCAGCGACAGCAGGTCGTAGCCGGCCACCGACTTGACCGTCCGGGCCCCCAGGCGCACCAGTTGCCCCTGGGGCAGCACCACCTCGGCGGCCAGCACGTGGGTGCGGGTCACCCCGTACTTGAGCGCCCGCGGCCCACCGGCGTTCTCGGCCAGGTTGCCGCCTATGGTACAGGTGGCCCGGCTCTGCGGGTCTGGTGGATAGAACAGCCCCCGGGCCTCGACCTGCTGCTGCAACTGCTCGGTGACGACACCCGGCTGCACCACCGCCTGCAGGTTCTCCTCGTCGATGGTGATAACGCGGTTCAGGCGCTGGGTGCTCAACACCAGTCCGCCCCGCAGGGGCCGCGCCCCGCCGGTGAGCCCGGTGCCGGCTCCGCGGGCCACCAGCGGCAAGCCCGCCTCGTTGGCCAGGCATACCACGGCGGCCACCTGTTCGGCGTCGCCCGGCAGCACCACCGCCTCGGGGGCGGTCACGGGCCCGGCCGGGGTGGCGTCGTAGCCGTAGAGCAGAAGATCCTCGTCGGCGTCGAGCACGTTTTCCTTGCCGACGAGGGCACGCAGTTGCTTGACCAGCGACCTGTTCACCTGCCGCCTCCCTGTTTCCAACATGCTTATCCCGCCGGGCTGGTGCAAGCAAGTCACAAAAAAGGGGTCGCCGGAAGGCGACCCCGAAAAAAACGGGCAGGGAAGAATCAGGCCTTGGCCTTCTTGATCTCCTCCACCATCTCGGGCACGGCCTTGAACAGGTCGGCCACCAGGCCGTAGTCGGCCACCGAGAAGATGGGGGCCTCCTCGTCCTTGTTGATGGCCACGATGGTCTTGGAGCCCTTCATCCCGGCCAGGTGCTGGATGGCACCGGAGATGCCCACGGCGACATACAGGTCCGGGGCCACCACCTTGCCGGTCTGTCCCACCTGCAGATCGTTGGGCACCCAGCCGGCGTCGACCGCCGCCCGGGTGGCGCCCACCGCCGCTCCCAGCAGGTCGGCCAGCTGCTCCACCAGCTTGAAGCCCTCTTCGCCCTTGGTGCCGCGGCCGCCGCTGATAATGATGGCGGCCTCGGTCAGCTCCGGCCGCTCGCTCTTGACCTCCTCGAAGCGCACGAACCGCTTCTTGAGCGCCCCGAGATCGACGTTCACGGTCACCGGGGCCAGCTCGCCGCCGGGTTCGCCCTCCGGCGCCGGCTCGAACTCGGTGCCGCGCACCGTGACCACCTTCACCGGGGAAGTGATCTCGGCCGCCACCACGGCGTTGCCGGCCCAGACCGGACGCAGGAAGTAACCGTTGTCGTCGATTCCCATGATGTCGGAGGCCATGCCCGCATCCAGCTTGGCGGCTACCCGGGGCAGGAGATCCTTGGCCAGGGCGGTGGCGGTGGCACCCACCAGCTCGGCCTGGCTGTCGCCGGCCACCTGCGCCACCACCTGGGCCCAGCTCTCGGCCAGGTAGGGTCCCAGCCCCTCGGCGTCGGCCTGCCACACCTTCTCGGCCCCGAAGCGCCGGCACTGCTCGGCCACGTCGGTGACGTTGTGACCGATCACCAGGACGTGGAAGGCTCCCCCGTTTTTCTGGGTATACTCCCTGGCGAAGGCGAAGGCCGCCCGGCTGCCCTTCTTCAGCTTGCCATCCTTGTACTCGGCTATGATCAGTGCGTTGCCCATGGCTTGCTCTCCTTTAGATGACCTTGGCCTCGTCGCGCAGCTTGGCCACCAGGGTGGGGACGTCGGGTACCATGATACCGGCCTGGCGCACGGGCGGCTCGGAGAAGGTGTGCCAGACGACCTTGCGGTTGGTGTCCACCCCCAGCGAATCCAGGGTGACTTCCTTGATGGGCTTTTTCTTGGCCTTCATGATGCCGGGCAGGGAGGCGTAGCGCGGCTCGTTGAGGCGCAGGTCGGCGGTGATCACCGCCGGCAGGTCCACTTCCACGACGTCGAAGCCGCCGTCGACCTCGCGGGTGACGGTGGCCTTGCCACCGTCGTCGGCCAGCTCCACCTTGGAGGCGAAGCAGGCCTGGCCCACGCCCAGCAGCTCGGCCAGCATCTGGCCGGTCTGGTTGTTGTCGCCGTCTACCGCCTGCTTGCCCATGAGGATGAGATCGGGCTTTTCCTCCTCCACCAGCTTGGCGAGCACCCGGGCTACCACGCCGGGGTCGAGCGGCTGGTCGGTGGTCACCAGGATACCGCGCTCGGCACCCATGGCCAGGGCGGAGCGGATCTCCTTGGTGGCTTCCGCCGGACCGATGGAGGCCACCACCACCTCGCCGCCCGCCTTCTCCTTGATGCGCAGGGCCTCCTCCACGGCGATCTCGTCGAAGGGATTGACCTTGTAGTCGATGCCGTCGGTGACCACGCCCGTGCCGTCGGACTTGACCTTGACCTTGACGTCGGGGTCGGTCACCCGCTTCACTGTGACCAGGATCTTCACGCTTCACCTCCTTGGCTGGCCGGCTAGGCCTTGGGGATTTTCTCGTAGTCCGCCAGGAACTTGGCGATTCCCGTGTCGGTGAGGGGATGTTTGAACAGCGACAGCAGCACCTTGTAGGGAACGGTGACGATATCGGCGCCCATCAGGGCGGCCCGGTAGACGTGGGACGGGCTGCGTATGCTGGCCACGATGACCTCGCTGTCGTACTCGTAGTTGAGCAGCATCTCGACCAGGTCGGCCACCATCTCCATGCCGTCGTGGCCGACGTCGTCGAGCCGGCCCACGAAGGGGCTGATGAAGTTGGCTCCGGCCTTGGCCGCCAGCAGCCCCTGCAGGGGCTGGAACACCAGGGTGACGTTGGTGGAGATGCCCTCCACCGCGCAACGCGTCACCGCCTTCATTCCCTCGGCGGTCATGGGGATCTTGACGGTGATGTTGTCGTGGATCTTGGCCAGCTCGCGTGCCTCGCGCAGCATGCCCTCGGCGTCCTCGGCCACCACCTCGGCCGAGATGGGACCATCGACGATGGTGGTGATCTCCTTGATTACCTCGGCAAAGGGCCGGCCGGTCTTGGCCACCAGGCTGGGATTGGTGGTTACCCCGTCCAGCATTCCCATTTCCGCCGCCTGGCGGATTTCCTCCACATCTGCGGTATCCAGGAATATCTTCATGCCCTCCTCCACTGTCCCCCCGTTGGCGCCCGGCATTGTGTAGGTTCTTTCGCGGCGTGTCAAGTGAGCAACTGCGTCCGGGACGTCCCGGCAACGGCGTCGCCTCTGCCCGGGGGTCGGTGGGGACAGCGCCCCGGGATCTATGGCTCCATGCCGATGTCGGCCACGGGGATGGGGGAGAACTCGAAGTCGGGGGTATGGTAGGCCGGGGAGTCCGGGCGCAGGTTGAAGTC
>QMME01000109.1 GCA_003647095.1 Deltaproteobacteria bacterium | reverse complement strand
TCATCAGCCTGCTTCCATGCGCGCTGCTGGGGTTCGGCTTGCTGTTCTGCGTATCGGCCGTCATGCGACTGGCCGGTTGACAGTCCGGGTGGTGCGCGACAAGCAAGACGCGTGGGGGCTCCCAAGGTTTCCCCTCGTGAAGCCCCGGGGACAGGCCCGGGCGGTGGGCCCGGGCGGTGGAAGACCGGGATGACTAGTCAACATATTGTTTACACGTGATAGTTTCGGGGCCTGTCCCCACCATTCCGTACGTGAGTGTGCGAGTCTTGCCGCGCCTGTCATCTGGACAGCTCGCGGCCTGTTCTGTGATAACCGGCTGCCGCGGGAATTCCGATCAGTACTCCAGCCCGAAGGCGTCCCGCTCCAGCTGCCCCAGGGGATCGACCAGGTAGAGCAACAGGTGGCGCAGCGGCGAGTCGGCCATGTCACGCACCTCCAGGTACAGCCGGTAACGGCCCTCGCCGAGCAGCGCTCCCCCCAGCGGCGTCCAGGCCAGGTCGATACCCGAGGGCTGCTTGTGCCAGCTCTCCACCAGGTACTCCCAGGCCAGTGTCCACAGCAGCGTCATGCCCAGCGCCTGCCACCAGTAGCCGCCGTACTGGCGGTAGCGCAGGTAGAACTCCGAGCCCATCAGCCCATGACCCACCAGGTTCAAGGCCCAGGGATCTCCGTCCCACTCGAAGAAGCCTCGGTTGCCGTCCCAGGCCGCCTCCGTGGTCCAGGCGCGGCAGAAGCGATCCCAGTTGGCGGAGACCGGCCTCACGGCGTAGGCCTCCGGCCAGATGAGAGACAGGCTCAGCCTGGTGCCGCCCACCACGGCCAGACTGTGCAGGTGGGGAACCGACCAGTCTAGCTCGGGCTCGTGCTCGCGGTCCTGCTGGGCCCCCGCCGGCACCGAGGTCAGCAGCAGGCACAGCGTCATCAGCGTTCTGGTCGTCATGCCACCCTCCGGTCTATCACAACTTGCCGTCACGGCGAAGGGCCGGGTTACCTGAGTCATCCCCATGACATCCGTCGCATCCCACGGGGCCTGTCCCCCCTCCTCCGTCCCCCCTGCTCCCCACCCTGCGCACTTGACCCAACCTATTAGAAAACTTATTATGGATATGGAGGTGGATATGGAGCATAGCCACAAGACCACCATCCTGCTCAGCCCCGAGCTGCGCGATCGACTGCGGCAACTGGCGCGCCAGCGCGGCACCAGCCTGGGCCAGCTCATCCGCGAGGCCTGCATCAGCCAGTACGGTCTGACCTCGCGCGAGAAGCGGCTGCAGGCGGTGGACGAGCTGGCCGCGCTGGAGCTGCCGGTGGCCGAGCCGGCGCAGATGAAGCGCGAGTCGGTGCCCGAGCCGGAGGACATCCCGGCGTGATCCTGCTCGACGCCAACGTGTTCATGTACGCCGCCGGCGCCGATCACCCGCACAAGGCCCCCAGCCTGGCGCTGCTGGCAAGGGTGGCCTCCGAGGACCTGTCGGCCGCGGTGGACGCCGAGGTACTGCAAGAGATCCTGCACCGCTACCGCGCCCTGGGCCGCTGGCGGCAGGGACGGCTGGTCTACGACCTGGCCCGGCGCATCGTGCCCGAGGTGCTGCCCGTGACCGCCGAGTTGCTCGACGTGGGCCGCGAGCTGCTCGATGCGCATCCCGAGCTGCTCGCCCGCGACGCGCTGCACGCCGCCGCCTGCAAGCTGCACCGGGCCGAAGCGCTGTGCTCCTACGACCGCGACTTCGACGCCCTGACCTGGCTGCGCCGCATCGAGCCCCGCGACCTGCTGGACTGAAGCGTACCTATTCGTACCCCCGGGGTCGCATCTCCCGGGGCCTGTCCCCGCATCTCGCATCTCCCGTCTGACACATCCTTGACATCCCCGCCCGGCTGGGGCTTTCATGGTGGCGCCGCGAGGCGTAACCATTAATCCCGGAGGTAGCCATGACATCACCGTTCGACGGTCTGGAACCCAAGCTGCTGTTTTCCTACTTCGAGAAGCTGACGCAGATTCCCCGCTGCTCCAAGAACGAGGCCGGGGTGATCGAGTACCTGCTGGGGCTGGCCAAGGAAAAGGGCCTGGAGGCCGACCGCGACCAGGCCGGCAACGTGGTCATCCGCCTGCCGGCCAGCCCGGGCAAGGAGTCGGCTCCCACCGTCATCCTGCAGGGCCACATGGACATGGTGGGCGAGAAGGACTCCGACTCCCCCCACGACTTCGCCAAGGATCCCATCCCCGTCAAGCGCGAGGGCGAGCACCTCACCGCCGAGGGCACCACCCTGGGGGCGGACAACGGCGTCGGCCTGGCCGCGGCCCTGGCGCTGATCGACGACAGCGACGCCGTGCACGGGCCGCTGGAGCTGCTGTTCACCGTGGACGAGGAGACGGGGCTGACCGGCGCCCAGGCCATCAGCGCCGACTTCCTCCAGGGTCGCACCCTGCTCAACCTCGATTCCGAGGAAGAGGGCGCCATCTACGTCGGCTGCGCCGGCGGCGCCGATACCCACATCACCCTGCCGCTGAAGCGCAGCGGCCGGGACGGCGAGCGCCTCGGCGTCAAGGTGTCCGGCCTCAAGGGCGGCCACTCGGGTCTCGACATCAACACCGGCCGGGCCAACGCCGTCAAGGTGCTGGCGCTGTTTCTCGACCGGCTGCGCGCCCGCACCGGGCTGGGCCTGGTGAACATCGCCGGCGGCGACAAGCACAACGCCATCCCCCGCGAGGCCACGGCCGAGATCGTCCTGGACAGCGGCGGCCGGGCGGCCGCGGACGAAGTGCTGGCCCGCTTTCGCCAGGATCTCCAGGCCTGCTACGGCAAGAGCGATCCCGATATCGTGGTGGAGCTGGGCGCCGGCGGCGGCGACACCCCGGTCCTCGACCAACCCAGTCGCGATCGCCTGCTGGATCTCCTCCTGGCCGCGCCCCACGGGGTGCTCGCCATGAGCCAGCAGGTGGCGGGCCTGGTGGAGACGTCGACCAACCTGGCGGTGGTGCGCACCGAGGCCGACGCGGCCACCATCATGGAAAGCAGCCGCAGCTCGGTGGCCCCGGCCCTGGCCGAGGTACAGGGCGGGCTGTTCGCCCTGGCCCGCCTGGCCGGGGGCCGGCCCGAGGACGCCGGCGGCTACCCCGGCTGGCAGCCCAACATGGACTCGGCGGTGCTGGCCCGGGCCCGGGAGGTGCACCGGAAGGTCACCGGCCGGGAAGCCGAGATCAAGGCCATCCACGCCGGGCTGGAATGCGGCATCATCGGCGAGAAGTTCGGCGGCATGGACATGATCTCCTTCGGTCCCCAGATCGAGTGGCCGCACTCGCCCTCGGAGCGGGTGCATATCGGCTCGGTGGGTCGCTTCTACGAGTTTCTCAAGGCCCTGCTGGCCGAGCTGTCGGGATAGGCGGCAATGCTGTCACGGGCAAGGAGACTGCTGGGCTTGTCCGGCCTGGTGCTGTTGCTGGCCGGCCCGGCGCTGGCCTACATCCTGCCGGCCGATTTCCTGCTGCGCAAGATGGCCGACAAGCGCCGCCGTATCGGCATCAGCCGGCTGACGGTAACCATGGAGTGCCAGCGCGGCCAGTCGGCCCGGGCAGAGGAGAAGCTGTATCTCAAGGTACCCGGCCGCATACGCTGGGAGGGCCCCGGCGATGAAGTGATCGTCTGCCAGGGGGTCCGCTGCCGGCACCGGGGCGGCGGGCAGCAGGCGGTTCCGGCCTGGATCCGTCACCTGAACTTCTTCTTCGTCGGCCCGGCCCGGCAGTCCGCCTACCAGAAAATGCTCAAGACCCTGGGAGTGGACACCAGGCGCGACACCCTGAGCCGTTTCGGCGGCCGGGTGGCGGTGGTGCTGGGCGCCAAGAGCTGGGAACGGGATCGTCCCCAGTTCTGGCTGGACAAGGACCTGTTCCTGCCGCTGCGGCTGTTTCTCAAGCAGGAAGGCGCGCTCATCGACATCGCCTGGAAGCAGTGGGGCTCGCGCCTGTCGGGCGACTGGTTCCCGGCCTCCCTGGAGGTCCGCCGCGACGGCCAGCCGCTGTTGAGCTGCCAGGTCACCGGGGTCGACTCGCGCCGGGCCGTTCCCGACAAGCTGTTTGCACCCTAGACACTCCGGCGCAACACCTCCAGGATGGCCGCCATGACAGACCAGACGCTGCCGCCACTGCAGTTCCTGCCCCTGATCAAGCCCCTGCCCTGGGGCGGGCGCAAGCTCGAGACCTTGTTCGCCAAGACGCTGCCCGCCGACCTGCCCTGCGGCGAGTCCTGGGAGGTGGTGGACCTGCCCGGGGAACAGAGCGTGGTGGCCGCGGGTCCCTGGCAGGGCCGCCGCCTGGCCGAGCTGATCGAGCTGCGCCGCCAGGAGCTGCTGGGCGAGGCCGAACTGCTGCTGGGCCGGTTCCCGCTGCTGTTCAAGCTCATCGACGCCGCCCAGACGCTGTCGGTGCAGGTGCATCCCGACGCCGAGGCCGCCCGGCGCCTGGGCGGGGAGGCCCGGCCCAAGACCGAGGCCTGGTACATCCTGCAGGTGGAGCCGGGGGCCCACCTCTACGTGGGACTGGAAGAAGGCGTGAGCCTGGACGACCTGCGCCGGGGCCTGGCCGACGGCCGGGTGGAACCGCTGCTGCGCCGGGTACCGGTGCAGGCGGGCGACTTCATCTACCTGCCCGCCGGCACCCTGCACGCCATCGGCGCCGGCATCGTGCTGGCCGAGATCCAGCAGGCTTCCGACACCACCTACCGGGTGTTCGACTGGAACCGGGTAGGCCTGGACGGCAGGCCGCGCCAGCTCCACGTCGAACAGGCCCTGGCCTCCATCCGCCCGGAGCTGGCCGGCCGGCCCGGGCACGCCGCCCCGGCCTCGGGGCGCCCGGGAATCCGCTGCCGCTTCTTCACCTTCGAACGGGTGCGTCTCGATGCCGGCGGCCAGGTTCCCCTGGACGCCGGCCGGCCCCGTATCACCTGTTGCCTGGAAGGCAGCGCCCAGGTCAGCTGCGGCCGCGACCAGCCCCTGCGGCTTTCCCGGGGAGACAGCTGCCTGGTGCCCGCCTGTCGCAGTGAATCCCTGCAAAGCCCGGACGGGGCCACCTTGCTGCTGGTGCGGGTGGGAGACTCCGGCTGATGGTGAAGCAACAGCGCTATCCCTGGTTCAGCGCCGGCGATCTCAACGCCTTCTTCGGCCTGTTGCTCGACAACCTGGCCAACCTGGTGGTGCTCACCGGTATCCTGGTGGGCTTCGGCATGCCCGCCGGCTTCATCTTCACCCACATGATACCGGGCACCGCCCTGGGGGTGCTGCTGGGCGACGTGGCCTACACCTGGATGGCGCGCCGGCTGGCGCGGCGGACCGGTCGCACCGATATCACCGCCATGCCGCTGGGCCTGGATACGCCCTCCACCATCGGGGTGGCGGTGGCGGTCATCGGCCCGGTGTTCGCCGAGAGTCGCGATCCCCTGGTGGCCTGGCAGGTGGGCATGGCCACCATGATTCTCATGGGCCTGGTCAAGCTGGGCCTGTCGTTCTGCGGTTCCTGGATCCAGCGGGTCATTCCCCAGGCCGGGCTGCTGGGATCCCTGGCCGGCATCGGCGTGGCCCTGCTGGGGGTGCTGCCGTTGCTGAAACTCTTTGCCGCCCCGCTGGTGGGCATGGTGGCGCTGGGGCTGGTACTCATGCTGCTGGTGGCCCGGGTCAAGCTGCCCGGACGCCTGGGAAAGGTACCGGCGGCGGCCCTGGCGGTGCTGGTGGGCACGGCCATCTACTACGGCCTGGGCGAGGGCGGCCTGCTGGCCAGCTACCAGCGGCCCGAGCTGACCATGGCCCTGACCCCGCCGCTGCCCAGCCTGGGCTTCCTGGCCGGGCTGGAGCGGGCGCTCGACTTTTTACCGGTGGCCATTCCCTTCGGGCTGCTGACGGTGGTGGGCGGCATCAACGTCACCGAGAGCGCCCGGGTGGCGGGCGACGACTTCCGCACCCGCGACATCCTGCTGGTGGAGGCCCTGGCCACCCTGGCCGCCGGACTGTGCGGCGGGGTGGCCCAGTCCACCCCCTACATCGGCCACCCGGCCTACAAGGCCATGGGCGGTCGCAGCGGCTACACCCTGGCCTGCGGGCTGGTGGTGGGCATAGGCGGTGCGCTGGGCCTGGTGTCGACGCTGGCCGCGGTCATACCCGAGGCGGCGGTGGTACCCATCCTTATCTTCGTGGGCCTGGAGATAGTCTCGCAGACCTTCGCCACCTGCCCCCGGGCCCACTTTCCGGCGGTGGCCCTGGCCTTCCTGCCCATCCTGGCCGACCTGGTGCTCATCCAGTGGCAGACGCTGCTGGGCGGGGAGCCGGTTCCCGAGCACCTGGCCGGGCAGATGACGGTTGTGGCGGCACTGGGCAACGGCTTCATCATCACCGCCATGCTCTGGGGAGCCTTCACTGCCAGGCTCATCGACGGGAAATTCGTCCTGGCCGCCGCGCTGCTGGGCATCTGCTCGCTGTTCAGCCTGGTGGGCCTGATCCACTCGGTTCACCCCGACGGTTCCCTGTACCTGCCCTGGCAAGTGGAAGCGGTGCTGCCCGGACGTATCGCCACTGGCTACGCCCTGCTGGCGCTCATGGCCCTGCTGCTGCACCCGTTGACGCGGGCGGCGGAGAACGAACAGACATGAAGCCGACCCTGGCCACGCTCTTGCTGCTGCTGTTGCCGGCCGGGCCCGCCGGGGCCGGGCAGTTTCACGCCCGGGCCGGCAGCCACGTGCAGCTCACCGACTACGGGCCGGGCCTGGGCACCGCCCTGGACATCGACCTGGCCGGCAGCTGGTCGCCGCTGCCGGAGCTGGAGATCGGCCTGGAGGCCTGGTTCGGCTGGCCGCTGCCCACCGGCGAGCGGACCAGCCCGAGCAGCATGCTGATGCGTTTCAATCCCGCCCTGTGGCTGCGCTGGGGAGAGGACGACTGGTGGGTCTACCTCAAGGCGGGGGCCGGGCTGGCCGGCCACCTGCGCGACGGCGGGTTCCGGCGGGCGTGGGTGGCCTGCGCGGCCAGCGGGGTTGCGGTGGCGCCCGTGGACCTGTACGTTTACTTCGGATTCGAACTCTCCGGCCAGATCGAGCTGGCCGGGGAGCTGCCCACCCGGGCCCTGGGCCTGGGTGGCTTTCTGGGTTACCAGTTCTGAACCGGGGAGGTGCTTCATGTCCGCAGCCGACACCCTCATGGCCAATCGCAAGGCCTCGCAGATCTTCTTCCACCTGGTACGCCGCCCGGCCGGACTGCAGGCGCTGGCGCGGCGCGTGCAGCTGAAGCCCGCCGAGTGCCGCAAGCTGCTCGAGCGCATGAGCCGGGCCGGGCTGATCGGCCTGGAGAACCGTTCCTACCGCGTCGACTGGGAGGGATTCCTGCCGCTGTTCGTCACCCGCTCCATGAACATCTACTCCCTGGCCATGCCCTGGAAGTTCATCGCCAGCTACATGGACCAGGGCGAGAAGGACGTGGTGGCCGCCGCCTGCGCCCGGGCCGAACGGGAGATGGCCCAGATCAAGGTGAAGCTGGCCGGCAACGATGTCTTCTTCGACCTGGTGCGTTCCTACTTCGAGATCCTGGTCACCGAGGCCTGGGCCCCCAGCGACTACCTGGAGGACATGCGCATCACCGATGCCATCGACGAGTTCGAGATCGCCCTGCTCAAGCTGCTGCCGCTGATGCGTCGCGGCCGCCGTCCCAGCGCCCAGCACCGCGAGCTCTACCGCATGCTGCACCAGTGGTACAAGCAACTGCAGGGCTACGACACCCCCCTGGGGGCGGCCCTGCGGGCGGCCTTCGAACAACAAGGCCTGCTGTCCTGAAATTCGGCGGGCCCGGAAAAGATCGGGCCGGGGAGAAGGTGGACATGTCCGGCAGGAAAACCGGCGCGCTGCTCGTCCTGGTGCTACTCGCCCTGCTGGGGGCCTGTTCGCCCGCCCCGGAGTGCAGCAGCCACCAGGACTGCCCGCCGGGCCAGCTGTGCCTGTCGAATCGCTGCCAGCCTGGTTCTCCGGCGGACGGCGCAGCGGACGCCGGCGCCGATCCCGGCCGGGACGCGGGGGCGGATCCGGGCAGCGACGGCGCCGACGCGGGAGCAGACCCGGCCGGGGATGCCGGGGCGGACGCCGGTGCCGATGCCGGAGCCGATACCGGCGCGGACCCGGGAGCGGATGCGGCCGGCGATACCGGCGCGGATGCCGGCGACGAAGCGGCAGACTCCGGCCCCGGCGATTGCCTAGATCCCGATGGTGACGGCTACGGCACCGGTACCTCCTGTCTCGGTCCCGACTGCGCCCCGGACGACGCCGAGCGGCATCCCGGGGCCCCGGAGCTGTGCAACGGACTCGACGACGATTGCGACGGTGTTCCCGACCAGGGCGGCGTCTGCCCGCAGGCCAATCCCTACCTGTGGGTGTTCCTCCTGGCGGGCCAGTCCAACATGGTGGGCCTGGGGGTGAACTCGGAGCTGGGCGGTGCCGATGCCAGCGGGGTGAACAACGTTCACATCTTCTGCGATCTTTCCGTGCACAACGACGGCAACCCCCACTGCCTGCACTGGGTCACCCCCCTGGTTCCCGGCTTCGGCGTGTTGCCCGACCGCTTCGGGCCGGAACTGAGCTTCGGCCGGCGCCTGCACGAGCTGTGGCCCAACCGCTCCCTGGCCATCATCAAGATCGCCGAGGGAGGGACCGCCCTGGCCGATCGCTGGGCGGCCCGGGACGGGGATCTCTACCAGCTGCTGGTGCAGCAGGTGACCACGCAGATGAACGACCTGCACATCGCCTGGAGCCCGCGCCTGGTCGCCTTCGTGTGGATGCAGGGGGAATCGGATGCCTGCTCTTCCGACACCGCCAACGCCTACTACCTGAACCTGCGCAACTTCATCCAGGCGCTGCGCCAGGACCTGGGAGTGGACCTGCTGCCGATAACCGCCGGGCTCATCGCCGACCAGCCCATGTGGCCGGAAGCCGGCAAGGTGCGCGACGCCACCAGCCTGCTGGCGGATCACCTGGGCCCCATGGATGTCGTGGAAACCACCGACCTGCCGCGCCATCCCGACGACCTGGCCCACTACGACACCGCCGGCCAGCTGGAGCTGGGCCGGCGTTTCGCGGAAGCGGTCAACGCCCTGCTGGCCGACCGGGACTGGGAGTTTCCCGGTGACTTCTCCCGGGCCCAGGGAGACGGCTTCTGGCGCTACCAGGCCTGCCAGGGCGCCAGCTGCAGCCTGCTGAGCTGGGATCTGTTCCGCCGCTACTGGAAGAACGCCTCCGCCACCGTGCTCATCGGCGACGGCTGGGTACAGCCGGCCGAGTCGCAGGCGGCCGAGATTTCCTGGTGGGCTCCCTGGGACGGTCGTATCCAGGTGACCGCCAGCGCCGTCCTGGCCGCCAGCGGCGGTGACGGCACCATGGTCAGCATATTCCGCAACGAGCGCCTGCTGGCCGGTCCCCGTCCCCTGACCGCCGGCAGCGGGGCCAGCTTCGACCTGCTGTTGGACGTCGAGCAAGGCCAACGCTTGCGCTTTATCACCGACAGCGGTTCCACCGCCGACGGGGAACTCGACCGCACCACCTGGCAGATAACCGTTCACATGTCCCGGGTCGCGGGAGATTGATCCTGCCGCGGCCGCCTCCCGGCCGGCCTCAGCGCTCGGCGTACCAGCTGCCGGAGAGCGGCCCCTCGAAGACGATGTTGAAGCTGCCCTGCCAGGAGCCGTCGTTGCTGCTCTCGTGATCCTTCCGGCCCAGCACCGAGCCCCAGGGCGGATCGTCTTCTTCCACGGTGAGGGTGGCCGGGCCGGAAAAGCGCATCAGCTTCCAGCCCACTCCGATCTGGTCGAGTATGTCGTAGACGCCGGCCACGATGGCGGGCTTGAGATTCTCGCACTGCTGGCGGATGTCGGGTGCCAGGTCGCCGAAGGTGTCGTCGATGAGATCCTGGATGTCCTGGCAGTCGATGATGTCCATGATGGCGTCTTCCAGGCTGTCGTAGCCGGTGAAGATATCGATGAGCAGGTCGATTACCAGCCCCACGAACTTCGAATACTCGATGCGCACCCGGCGTTCGTCCACGCGCAGGGTGAACTGCGGCGGCGAGCCGGGAGTGATGTCGATGCGGGCGGTGAACGGCTCCACCTCCAGCCCCACGTGGCCGAAATCGAAGTCGCCGCGAGAGATGTCGATGTTGGCGCACTCGGGAAACTCCGGGTCCTGGTGGGGATGACACTCGCCGGGATCGCCGTAGCAGCAGGCGTCGGGATAACGCACCTGCACCAGTTCCCAGTCTTCCACCCCGCTGAGCAGCTCGGGGGGATTCAGGTGCGCCAGGCGCATTTCTCCCTCCACGCGCATCTCTCCCAGGATCCAGTAGATGCTGTTGAGAATGTGCACCACGTCGCCCACCCAGTCGGGCACGAACTGGTCGACCAGGTCGCAAAGGTAGTCGTCGATGAAGCCGATGCCGGTGAAATCGCACTCGTTGAGCCAGCGATCCAGCAGGTCCATGGGGCCGGCCAGGTCCTGCAGGAACTCGGGCAGGGCGCCGCGCACGTCGAAGTAATGCTCCACGTACCAGGCTCCCGACATCTCGGGCACCTGGTACTGGCAGCGCCCGTCGGCGTCGCAGGCGGTGTAGGGCGGGCACTCGCCGCAGGAGCCATCGCAGCCGTCGGGACCGCATTCGCGTCCTTCACACTGGATGGTGCAGCCGCAGACGTTGGCCTCGCCGCCGCCGCCGCAGGTGTCGGGCCAGTCGCACTCGCCGCAGTCATCGCTGCCCCCGCAACCGTCGGAGACCACCCCGCAGTCCTTGCCCTGGTCCCAGCAGTCGCGGGGAATGCACTCGGTCTCGCACTGGCCCACCGCCTCGTTGCAGATCTCGCCGGCGGGGCAATCGCCGCAGGAGTCGCCGCAGCCGTCGGGGCCGCACTGGCGCCCGTTGCAGTCGGGGCTGCAGCCGCACTGGTTGGACACCCCGCCACCGCCGCAGGTATCGGGCTCCGGGCAGTGGCCGCAGTAGATCGCCCGCCCGCAACCGTCATCCACCCAGCCGCACTCCGCCCCCACGTCGTCGCAGTCGAGCGGGGTGCAGGCCCGCCGGCAGATGCC
>QMME01000108.1 GCA_003647095.1 Deltaproteobacteria bacterium | reverse complement strand
GTCCGCGCGCAGCACACCCATCAGATACTGTACCGGGCCGTGGCCACGCGTATGTTCCTGCTGGGAGCCGGTGACATCCAGCACTACCAGGCAGTTCTCACCGGGCCGGATGGTCACCAGGAGCTCGAAGAGCTGGTGCAGCTGCTGACCGTGCAAAACACTTCCTTCTTCCGCAACCGCCCCCAGTTCGAGTTCCTGGCCGAACAGGCATTGCCGGAACTCGCCAGTAAACGCTCCTCCAACGACCAACCGCTGCGGGTCTGGAGCGCCGGTTGCTCGAGCGGAGAGGAGCCCTATTCCATAGCCATGGTGTTGCACCTGGCGACGCCGAAGTTACCCGCGCAGGTACTGGCCACCGACATCTCGCATCAGGCCTTGGCCCAGGCCCGCCAGGGGCTCTATCCAAACAGCGCCCGGGCAATGCTGCCACCGCAGTACCGGCAACTGGTTCAGAAACAACCGGCAGGATGGAGTCCCGTTCCCCCGGTCAAGGCACTGGTGGAGTTTGCCTTTCATAACCTGGTCACCCTGCCCTTTCCCGAGCGTGGTAACTCCTGGGACATCATCTTCTGTCGTAACGTGCTCATATACTTCAACCGGGAAACCGTGCAGGCAACCATCCGCCGCTTCCACGAAGTGCTGGCTCCCGGAGGATACCTGTTCCTGGGCGCCAGCGAGTCTTTGTTCCGCCTCAGCGACGAGTTCACCATCGAGACCAGCGGCGAGGCTTTCGTCTACCGAAAGCCACTGAAGGGCAAGGCCACAAGCAGCACTCCCGTGTTCCGCCGACCGGCCCGGCGCTCCTGGAAATCTCCCGCCCTGCAGAGAATTCGTCCCCAGCGCCTGCCGGCCACTTCCCGGGACCACGACGCCACCATGGCTGCCGCCAGGCGGCAGTTGCAACTGGGTAATTCCGACCAGGCCTTCACCCTGCTGTTCGGTCTTACCAGTCGCTATCCCGACATCATCGAACCCTATCTGTTGCTTGGTAAGGTCGCCGCCGACGCAGGCAGGCTGGAGGAAGCACTGAGCTGGCACCAGGCAGCCGCGGAGATAAAACCGCTGGACATTGCTCCTCGCTTCCTGCTGGCGGTGCTGCTCTACCGCTCCGGCAGGCTGCAAGAAGCCGTCGAGGAGCTACGCAAGTTACTATTTCTGGACGGCGACTTCTTTCCCGGTCACTACTATCTGGGCATCGTGGCCAGCGAACTAGGTGATGACGAGTTGGCCAAACGTTCCTGGAAAAACGTGCTGCGAGCGGCCCAGTCTCCCACCAGCGCGGCCACGCTGCACATACTTCAGGAGCACAATCTCGGCAAGGATGAGTTGCTTGCCGCCAGTCGTGCACGGCTGGAAAGCCTCGGTCACTAGACCGGGCGATATACCGAGGTGATCATGAAACCACTCAAGATCCTGGTTCTCGACGACAGCGAGATCGTGTTGAACATGACCTCCCTGGCCCTGACCGAGGCCGGCTACGAGGTCCTGGCCGCCTCCTCGCTGGTGGAGTTCGACCAGATCCTCTCCCGGGTGGAACCCGATCTCATTCTTACCGACATCAAGATGCCGGAGATAAGCGGCGACGACGTCTGCCGGGTACTCAAGCAGAAGTACCATACCAAGCTGATTCCCATCGTGCTCTTTTCCACCCTGGAGGAGAAGGAGTTGGCAGCCCTGGCCGAGAGAGCCGGCGCCGATGGTTTCGTCAGCAAGAACTCCGGTGTCGAGGAGATTGTCAAGCGCATCCGGGAACTCACCGGAGAGATTCTCTTCTAGACATCCCAGTCGGCCAACATCAAGTCACGATGGCAAGAGCTAATCCCGGTGCCTGCCCGTCCCTTCATCCCGCAACTCGGCCAGCATCCTCTCGGCCAGCTGCCGGCGCCGCTGCGTCAACTGGCGCAGGTGTAGCAGTTTCCGCCGCAGGCGCCGCAGGTAGCTGGCCAGCCACACCACCCACAGCGCCGCCAGGAAGAACACGAACTGGGCCTGCACCGGTTCCGATAGCAGGGCATAGGTGTTGACATGCAGACTGGCCCCGATTCCCGCTCCCAGGCCGATACCGGTGAACAGGCGCACCAGGTTGGAATGCGGCGGGCGGCCAGCGGCCACGGTGGTACCCCAGTCGAGGAAAGCCGGCAGCGGCAAGCCCAGCAGCGCCACCCACTCCAGCCAGCCGGGCCAGGGACCGGTGAACCGCCCCAGCACCAACACCGCCAACATGGCCGGGTAGAGGCCCAGGCAACGGGCACAAATGTGGAACCGACGTCCCTCGGGACCAAGGGCGAAGCACTGGTCGAGATGCTCCTCGTCGTGGTGCGAGAGCAGCAAGCGCCAGAGGCTCTGTTCCCCGGACTCGGGCACGGCACTCAGGGCTGGGTCACGGTGAGCAGGTACTGGTCGGAGGAGTTGGACTCCCGGCGTGGCGTGGCCCACACCTTGATGTGATAGACCCCCGGCATGAGTTCCTTGTTCAGCCGCTCGGCCTGTTCTCCCTTGCCCCGGTTGACCGTAGCCCAGGTCTTGAGCCGACCCTGGTCGTCGCGTTCCGGTCCCAACATGGCCAGGGCCACGTCCAGCTTGGGTATACCCTGCAGTTCGATGACCGTGTTACGGGGGCCTTGCTGGCCGGAAAGATCCAGGCGGTAGAAGTCGACATCGGCCCGGGGATGAATGTAGCCACGCACGGCCTGCCCTACCTTGATCTCGCTGGCTTGCTCCGCGGTGGCGTTGGGCTCGCGCTCTTCCCTGCCCTCGTCCGAGCGCAGATTGACCACCAGGGCGTAGGTATCGTCCAGGCTGAAGAAATCGCGCACGTACTTGCCGTCGACATGTTTCCAGGCCCCTTCTACCCGCAGGTAGTTAGGCCCCGGCTGCAGGGCGCAGTTGACCAGTGTCTCCGGTTCACCCACCTCTCCTTCGTTTATACGCAGCAACTCGAAGTTCTTCTTCTGGTTTGCCTTGCCGGGATCGACCACGTACAGCTGCAGGTCCAAACGGGCCGGCACCTGCAGCTCGGCCGCCAGGAGGGAGGGTTTGTCCACCCGGATCAGGTACCAGTCAACGTCGGAAGGGTGTGACAGGTAGCCGCGTATCTTCTGCCCATCCTGCAGCGGAAAAGCATGCTCGGCATCGTCGTCGGGTTCGCGCTCCAGATCGTCTCCCCCGGTTTCCGAGGACACCACCAAAGAGTAGCTCTGCCGGGGATTGCAGGTGCGCACATACTTGCCCTTCACCGGACCCGGCACCCAGGCCGACTTTACCACCAGGTACACCGCCTCCTCGTCTGGACGCAGGCCCAGGTTGCGAATGCTCACCGGCTGACCCGGTTCCCGGCTGCGCCGCGACAGCAGGGGCCGGCGTTCCGTGCCGTCGAGAACCAGCAATTCGAAGCGCACCTTGTCCACGGCGGTCAATTCCGCCCGCAGAATCGACCCGGTAGGCAGTCCACTCAGCGGTACCCGGTACCAGTCCTCGTCACGCAGGCTGCCCAGGTATCCCCGCACCTGGCCACCAATGGCCAGCTCGTTGGCCTGCGACCAGCGACCGTTGGACTCCTGCTCCCAGCCCGGCTGCGGTTTCGACAGTTTCACAGTCAGCAGGTAGGCACCACCGGCTCCGCCCGGGGCGCCGCGCACCGCCAGATAGATACCCCGGCCCAGCAACAGGTTGGGAAACTCCTCACCCTCTCCGGTCCCGTGGGAATCGACGTAGAAAAGCTGGTTACGATCGGCGTCCAGAAACAGTAAAGAAATATTCTCTCCGTCGATGGCCGAAACGCTGACGTCGAGCACCATTATCTCCTGGGGGGAGGACGATTGCAGCAGGTACCAATCGACCGCCCTTTTCTTACGTCCGCTCGCTTTTTCCAGGGTGGCCTGCACCTGGCAGGATTTGTCCAGCTTCATGGCCTGGGTGGTCTTTTCATTGGGCTCGACCTCTTCGAGTCGGGGCAAGGCTGGTTGCGCAGGCCGGGCCGCGCCAGCATCGGTTACCGTCTCCCGCCCGGTTTCACCTGCCGGTTGTTGTTGTTGTTGTTCCTTCTCGGGACAGGCCAGCAGCAACAGGCCGGCCAGCAGAACAAGTATCGTCTTCCAGCGGAATATCATGGACCTTCCCTCCTTGTCACCTGGTGGTCGAGCCCACCTCTATGGCATCGTCAAGCACCAGCCGCCCAACCATGTACCGCCACACCGCGAGCAGCAGCCGGCGTCGTTCAGCCTCATCGCCAACCCGGGCCTTGACCCGCAGGTTGGCACCCCAGAAAGCCAGATCTACCCCGGAAAAGCCATCTTTCGCCAGCTGTCTGCTCATCCGCCGCAGCAACAACTGGGCGCTGGCAACGGTGTATACCACTCCCACCTGTGAAGAAGAGACCAGGTGGGAAGAGAAATACTCACCCAGAAAGTCCAGGCAGGCGGTATCCTTGACCGTGCACAGCTGCCCCACTTCCTCGTCCGGCCGGCAAGCGCACCTGGTTGCCAGAGCCGCAGCATCGGGCTTTTCCGGGCTACCCGGCTTTCCCACCACTACCTGCCAGACGCGGAATTCGCCGATCTTGCGGTTGTCCAGCAGCACCAGGGCCCGGCCGGTCTTTCCGGCCTGGAGCTGGACCTCACCGGCCGGGAAGAAGCGGGCGCGCACGATTTCCGGGGCGGTGCTCTCCACCTGCCAGCTTCCACGGGCGGCCTGCTCGAACTTCAACTGTCCAGGCTCGAGAAACACCACCCGATCGGCGGGCCGCGCCCGGGCCGGCAGCAGGACGGCAAGTTGCCAGCTCACCACGACCATTACCAAGACCAGCTGTTTCATTGCTCCAGGATAGCAAGCGGACGACTTTCCGACCAAGTGAAAAATAGGCGGCGGCTATGAGCTTGCTTACCGGCCGGTGGCGGGATAGATTCCCACGTCATGAAGACCATACACGTGGAACTGGAAGGAAAAGCGCTCAAGGTACCCCGGGACACCACTACCCTGGCCCTGGTGGCCGAACGACTCGATCCCAGTGCCGGACTGCAACGTCCCATCGGCGCCCTGGTCGACAATCGGCTGGTGTCGCTGGACACGCAATTGTACGATGGTGCTTCCATCCGCCTGGTATCCATAACCAGTGACGCCGGCCTGGAAATCTATCGGCGCGGCGCCATCCTGTTGCTGCGCGAGGCCGTGCGCCTGTTGTTTCCCGAGGTGCGCCTGGTGGTGGGCCAATCGCTGGGGGACGGCACCTACTTCGAGTGGACCGGCAGCCCGAAGCTGGAAGCGGGCTTCATCGACCGTATCGAGCAGCAGATGCGGCAGCTGGTCGAACAGGATGTATCTTTCGAGCGCGAGCGCCTGGGAGTGAGCGAGGCAATACGACGTTTCAACAATCGTGACATGCTGGACCGGGTAGCCTTGCTGCAGGTGTTCTGGCACGAGAACATCCGCCTGGTCAGCCTGGGTGGCACCATCGACGTGCTGCACGGTCCCCTGCCCCCGGCAACCGGATCACTGACCGACTTTCGCGTGGAACACTATTCACCGGGGCTGGTGCTACGCCTGCCCACGGTGCACGGCTCAAGCTCCCTGGCCCAGCCGCTCAGCAACCAGCGCAAGCTGTTCACCATCCACCGCGACACCAAGGACATGCTCCACCGACTGGGGCTGAGCAATGTCGGTGAACTCAACCATCTATGCGTCCACGGCGGCATCAACCAGCTCATCCGGGTATCGGAGGGGTTCCACGAAAAGCGCATCGCCGAGATCGCCGACAACATCTGCCGCCGCAATGAAAGGGCCCGGCTGGTACTCATCGCCGGGCCCTCCAGTTCCGGCAAGACCACCTTTCTCAAGCGGCTCTCGGTTCAACTCGAGGTCAACGGACTGAAGCCGGTAGGCCTGTCAATAGACAACTACTACGTGGACCGCGAAGACACCCCCCTGGACGAGGATGGCAACTACGACTTCGAGTCCATCGAGGCCATCGATTTGGAACTGTTCAATCAGCACCTGGTGGAGTTACTGGATGGCCGTGAGGTACTCACCCCGCGCTTCAATTTCAACACCGGCAAGCGCGCTGCGGCAGAGAAATGGGTACCCATGAAGCTGGGTTCGCGTGACATCCTCATCGTCGAGGGCATCCACGGTCTCAATGACCGGCTCACTTCCCAGGTGCCGGCGGAAGCCAAGTTCAAGATCTACGTCTCGGCACTCACCCAACTGTGCCTGGACGACACCAACCGCATTCACACCAGCGATGCCCGGTTACTGCGCCGCACCGTGCGCGATAGGCTCTACCGCGGCTACTCGGCGGCAGAGACCCTGCGCATCTGGCCGCTGGTGCAACGCGGCGAGCAGCGCAACATTTTCCCCTTCCAGGAATCCGCCGACGAAATGTTCAACTCGGCCCTGCCCTACGAGACGGCGGTTCTCAAGGTCTACGCCGAGCGCTTCCTGCTGGAGGTTCCCCAGGACGACCCGGCCTACCCCGAGGTGCATCGGTTGATGAAGTTCCTGTCCCTGTTCGTGGGCATCTTCCCCGATGCCGTGCCGCAAAACTCCATCCTGCGGGAATTCATCGGCGGTTCCACATTTCACTATTGAGCCGCTACCGACACGTTACCGGCACCCCGGTGATGAGCATCGCCGCCCACGAAAAAAGCCCCGGCGCCGGAGCGCCGGGGCTTCATCTTCATCTTCTCGCCGGGTTCTTTCAGCGGCCGATGATCAGGGACCAGCCGGTGAGCTGTCCCACGTCCTGCCTGGCGTGATCGACGATCACCAGCTGCCACTGGCCACCGCTCTCGGAGCCGTTGAACTCGTCGACCACGAAGGTCTTGTGGATATCGTCAGAGCTGTCACCCTCGCGGTTGTGCAGCATCGAGGAGCCAGTGCCGTGTCGCAGTTCCACGGTTAGATCGCTGATCCAGGTGTGGGTGATATCGACCTTCACCTTGAGCGACTTGACCGCCCCCGAACCGGACACCTCGATGGTGTCGGTAATGCCGTCATCATCGTTGTCGGGAATGTCGACGGTGCCGCCGGCGGAGAAAGTCTCCTCGCTGGGAGCGTCGCCGGAGGCTTCGACCACCGTCAACTCGAATTCGTCGATGGTGCCGGTATCACGGGCGGCATTGTCAACCACCCACAGTTCCCAGGTGCCCCGGGCCGAACCGCTGAATTCACCCACCTCGTAGGTCTTTTCAATGTCGTGGGTGGAGCCGCCGGCGTTGCGCTGCAACTCGGCTTCCTGGCCGTCATGGCGCAACACCAGGGTAAGATCGCCCACGTAGGTATGAGAGATCTTGACCGCCACCTTGAGCGAGCCGATGGTGATGTCCTCGTCCACCTGCACCGTGGCCACCGCCCCGCGGGGATCGTCGTCGGGGATGGCGACCTGGTCGGTACTGCGAAAGACCTTGGCGTCGCCCATGTTGTGCGGCTCGGCTGAGGTGCTCATGCGCAACAGGGTGTGAATCTTTTCCAGGTCGGCATGAGGATTGGAACGCCAGCCGGCTCGCAGTGGCAACCAGAAGAAATCCGGGTGTACCATCTGGCTGCGGAAGCGGGAAGGATAACCGCCGCCGTTGAAGTCCAGCCACTCACCACCGATGATGTTGCCTTCACCGTCCAGTTCCAGGATATAGGCGTAGTGATCGGTACGGGTGTAGTAGTCGATGTTGGGCAGTTTGGGTTCGGTATCAGGCGAGGACTCGGTGATGTACTTGACATCAGTCTGCACATAGAAGAAGCGCTGGGCATCGGCGTCCCAGGTATACTCGCAGGGTCGGCAGGAGGAGTCGGCCTCGGGATCGCAACCGGAAGTGCATTTTTCGTCGATGAGCTGGGCGGCCTCCGCCTCGGTCTTTTCTTCCATGGTCTTGACCTCGAAGGCGCGTACGGGCTGATTCCACACCTCGTAGTTCATGGTGCGGTCCTCGGCAAAGGCACGCTTGTCACGGCCCAGCAGGTTGGCCAACAGCACGTGCATGGTGCCGGGGTTGGCATCACGACACTCACTCTGCACGATGCGCCCGAACTCGTCGCGTTCGATCTTGTCGGTGCGCAGGTTGCAACGGCGCCCCACGAAGCGGGTGACCGAGTTGTTGTACATCATGATCAGCAGGGCCTTGATGTCGGAGACCTCGAAGGTGACGCCGTTGTAGGTGACCGCCCTCTGGGGTTCGTCCTCGAGGATGGCCGCCGGCGTCCAGGCGTGGCACAGCCCCCACCAGGTCTCGATCTTGTCGGAACAATCATCCTTGTCCCAGGCGTCGCGCATGGCCTTGTTGCCACGGTTGTTGCTCCAGTACTTGGCGGCCGGGCCCAGCTGGTCGTAGTACTCCTGGTCGAATTCCTGGCCACAGCCCTTGAAGGGAACCAGGCTGTCGAAGCCCTCGGGAGGCGTCCAGCCATTGAAAGCCATATCGTACTTTTCCAAGGGCGAGTACTTACCCTGACCCTGCCAGCGGACGTTGACCGAATCCTCGTAGGTGGGCCAGTAGGTCGAGGGCCAGGGAACCCGCTCGGCCTCTCCCGAGGTGGGCAACTGCTCCAGCTGGTACTCGAGATCGACCCCGAACAGTTGGGGATCGTTCTGGCTGTCCCAGCGATCGGCCTTGGGAGCAGACTTGTCGATGCACTCCTGCTTGATCTTGCCCTCCGGCAACAACGAGCAATCCTCGACCTGCTGCCCCTCCGTGCCGCAACCGGCAACCACCAGCGCCAGCATGGCACCAACCAATGTAACGATTACCTTCTTTGTCATGGAAACCCCTCCAGTCAGTAGTTTGCCAGGTTTGCCCGCTTAGATAGCATAAACCGTGCCAATAGCGCGGTGCGTAATGTTACCAACCTTGTCGTTCAAAGTCAACGGGTTACACGTGCACCGGCCTACACCAACCAACTGGTTGCCCACCCTAGAAAGCAATGCCGGCGATACACCATCCCACAACGGACTTCCTGCCGGCAACAAGCGACTGGTATCACTGGCGTTTCTTGCCAGTAGCCGCTACATTACAAAAAGTAACGCCCTGTAAACACTATGCCAGGGGATCGAGCGTGCCAGTTGCGCACAGGGCCAGGATGGCAACCCCCAGCAGGATCCGGTAGACGACAAACACCATTGTAGAGCGCCGCTGCAAGAAACGTATCAGGCCTGCAACCGCCAGGTAGCCGCTGCTCGCGGCTGTAAATGTGGCCAACAGGAGGCTGGGCCAGTCGACTCCGGCCAGGGCGGCCGAACCAAGCAGCTTGTAGCCCTCGTAGAGGCCCGAGGCGGCCACCGCAGGCACGCTGAGCAGGAACGAGAACCTGGCGGCATCGGCCCGTTCCAGTCCGGCGAAAAGACCGGCGGTGATGGTCACTCCCGAGCGCGACACCCCGGGAATCAGGGCCAGCGTTTGCGCCAGGCCGATGGACAGTCCCTGCAGCCAGCCGGCCTCGCCCAGCCGGGTCTTCCTCCGGCCCAGGCGCTCGGCCAGTGCCAGTACCAGGGCCAGTGCCACCAGGGCCCCGGCCACCACCCACAGCGAGCGCAACCAGGTTTCGATAGCGTGTTCGCCCAGCAATCCAGCCACCCCGATGGGCACTGTTCCCAGCAGGATCATCCACGCCAGGCGAGCCTGTGCGTCTTCCCAGGGCCGTCCCGCCAACAGTCCCTGGACCAGCGCCCGGGCCATTCGGCCCAGGTCACGGGCGAAGTACACCAGCACTGCCAGCAAGGTCCCCAGTTGTATTACCGCCGAAAATGCCGCTCCCGGATCGGGCCAGCCCAGCAAGGCCGGCACCACGCGCAGGTGAGCAGTGGAGGAGATGGGCAGGAATTCGGTCAGGCCCTGGACGACTCCCAGGACAGCTCCCTGCCAGAGATTCATGGGTGGCGACCGGGCTCAGAGACCGGCGGCGGAGCGGAGCTGCTCGGCCCGGTCGGTACGTTCCCAGGTGAAGCCTTCTTCCGAGCGGCCGAAGTGCCCCCCCACCGAGGTCTGGCGATAGATGGGTCGCAATAGATCCAGCTCGCGGATGATATCGGCCGGCCGGAAGGGAAATTGTTGCCTGACCAGACCGGCGATCTTGTCGTCGGGCAGCTTGCCGGTGCCGAAGGTGGTGACCATGAGCGATACCGGTTCGGCCACGCCGATGGCGTAGGCTACCTGCAACTCCACCTCGTCGGCCAGGCCGGCGGCGACGACGTTCTTGGCGGCATAGCGAGCGGCGTAGGCGGCAGAGCGATCCACCTTGCTGGGGTCCTTGCCGGAGAAGCAGCCGCCACCGTGACGGGCCCAGCCACCATAGGTGTCGACGATGATCTTGCGACCGGTAAGCCCGGCGTCGGCGGCCGGGCCTCCTTGCACGAAGCGACCCGTGGGATTGACGTGAAAGGCGGTATCCCCGTGTAGCAGCGCGGCGGGAACGACGGGCTTGATCACTTCCTCGATGACGGCCTCGCGGATGGTGTCGCGGTTCACGTCGGGATCGTGCTGTGTGGATACCACCACGGTGTCCACGGCCACCGGACGACCTTCCTGGTAGCGTACGCTGACCTGGGTCTTGCCGTCGGGACGCAGGAAAGCGATATCGCCGCGCTTGCGCTTGCTGGTCAGCCGCCGCACCAGCTTGTGGGCCAGACTGATGGGAGTGGGCATGAGCTCCTCGGTCTCCCGGGTGGCGTAACCGAACATCATCCCCTGGTCCCCGGCACCCTGTTCCTTGTGCAGGCCGTTGCCATGGTTCACCCCCTGGGCGATGTCGGGCGACTGGTGGTAAATGGAAGAAAGGATGGCGCAGGTTTCCCAGTCGAAGCCCTTCGAGGAGTCATCGTAGCCGATGTCCTTGACTACTGACCGAGCAATTTCCGGCAAGTCGGCATAGCCCCGGGTGGTAATCTCCCCGGCTATGAGCACCATGCCGGTCTTCAAGAGCGCCTCGCAGGCCACCCGGGAACTGGAATCCTGGGTGAGCAGGGCATCCAGGACGGCGTCCGAGATCTGGTCGGCCATCTTGTCGGGATGACCCTCGGTGACCGATTCCGAAGTGAACACGAAGTCACGCCTTTGCATGAAGTCCTCCTATAAGCAATGTTGGTCGCCCGGACGTGTGGACCAGGCGGTTCGTCG
>QMME01000107.1 GCA_003647095.1 Deltaproteobacteria bacterium | reverse complement strand
GTTCGACACCGCCACCGAGACCATCAAGCAGGGCGGTACCCGGCGGGGTGCCAACATGGGCATCCTGCGCATCGATCATCCCGACATCCTCGATTTCATCGAGAGCAAGAGCGAGCAGAAGCAACTCAACAACTTCAACATCTCGGTGGCCATCACCGAGCGCTTCATGGCGGCCGTGGAACAGGGTGGCGAATACGAGCTGGTCAACCCCCGTACCGGCAAGATCGCCCGCAGCCTCGATGCCCGCGAGGTGTTCCGCCGCATCGTGCACCTGGCCTGGAGCAACGGCGAGCCGGGCATCATCTTCCTCGATCGTCTCAACAAGGATAATCCCACGCCGCACGTCGGCGAGATCGAGAGTACCAACCCCTGTGGCGAGCAGCCGCTGCTGCCCTTCGAGTCCTGTAACCTGGGTTCCATCAACCTGGCCCGCATGGTTCGTGACGGTCGTGTCGACTGGGAAAAACTGGGGCGGGTGGTCCACGAGGCGGTTCACTTCCTGGACAACGTCATCGAGGTCAACCGCTATCCCCTGCCGGAGATCGAGCGGGTCACCAAGTCCAACCGCAAGATCGGCCTGGGGGTGATGGGCTACGCCGACATGCTCATTCAGCTGGGGCTGGTTTACAACTCCGAGGCGGCCCTGAAGAAGGCCGAGGAAGTCATGGCCTTCATCCAGCGCGAGGCCCGCGAGGCCAGTGCCGAGCTGGCCGAGAAGCGGGGGCCTTTCCCCAACTACGCCGGCAGCATCTTCGACCGGCCCGGGGCTCGACCCCTGCGTAATGCCACTACCACCACCATCGCGCCCACCGGCACCATCAGCATCATCGCCGGGGCCTCATCGGGTATCGAGCCCCTGTTCGGCGTGAGTTTCATCCGCAACGTCATGGACAACGATCAGTTGCTGGAGGTCAACCCCCTGTTCGAGCAGGTGGCCCGCCAGGAGGGATTCTACTCCGAGGAACTGATGCGCAAGATCGCCCGCCTGGGAAGCCTGGCGGAGGTTCCCGAGGTGCCCGAGCACGTCCGGCGCCTGTTCGTGACCGCCCACGAGGTGTCACCGGAGTGGCACATCCGTACCCAGGCTGCCTTCCAGAAGTACACCGACAACGCCGTGAGCAAGACGGTTAACCTGCCCCAGGAGGCCCAGGAGGCCGACGTGGCGGAGGTCTACCGGCTGGCTTACATCCTCGGTTGCAAGGGCGTCACCGTCTACCGCGACGGCAGTCGCAGCGAACAGGTACTGAACATCGAGAAGGTGAACAAGCAGCAGGAGGCGCCGGCGGCGGAGCCGGCCAGCCGCTTGCGGCCCCGCCAGCGCCCGGAGATCGTGCGGGGCTGTACCCTGAAGATGCCCACCGGTTGTGGCGGGTTGTACGTTACCATCAACGAGGACGACGAGGGCATCTTCGAGTTGTTCACCGCCATGGGCAAGGCCGGTGGATGCGCTTCCAGCCAGGCCGAGGCCATCAGCCGCTTGATTTCGCTTGCGCTGCGGGCGGGAATCGGCGTCGACGACATCATTCGCCAGCTCTCCGGGGTACGTTGTCCCTCGCCGGTGTGGAAGGACGGAGAGATGATTCTCTCCTGTGCCGATGCCCTGGCCCGGGCCCTGAAGAAGTACCAGGAGATGATGAACGCCCGGCGTGCCGAGCAGGAGAAACTGCGGCAACGGCAAGCCGAGTCCGAGGCCGACGAGCAGGCCCGCAATGGCAAGCCGGAGCCCCGGGCCGAGCCGGAGCGTGGTGACGAGACGGCACTGGTGCAGGCGGCGTCTTCCGCCTCGCGCCCCCGGGTGATGTTGAGCTGCCCGGACTGCGGCGGCACCATCGAGCACTCGGAGGGGTGCATGCTGTGCCGCTCCTGCGGTTATTCCAAGTGCGCCTGACGCCGGGGAGGAACGGGGGAGGGGTGACGCCGTATCCGCGTGGGCAGGGGCGAAGGAAAATCCGCCCCATCCGGGGGGAGATGCCCCCTTCGTTTATCCCTTGAGCAGCCGGTAGCGCCTGGCCAGATCCAGCAAGCGGCCGGTGCTGAGGTTTTCCAGCCGCTTGCGGTAGTCGCCGTCGATCTTGCCCTGCTTGCCCTTGCGGGTGTCGACGATGGCGGCTACCAGCTTGCTCTTGTTGCCGAACTTCTCCTTGACGGTGCTTTCCCGCTCGAACAACACCAGCAGCTTGCGATTGCTCTGTACCTGCAGCTTCTTCTTGAACTCGTCCTTGGACAGTCCGGACGGCTTGCCGGTAAGACCCATGATGGCCTCCACCAGCTTGTTCTTGCTGCCGAAGCGCTCTTTCGTGATCTGTAGGGGTGCCTTTTTCATGTTTCACCTCGCCGGCCCGAAATCGGGCCCAAACAGGCTAGAGCCCGTAACACAGAGAAGGCGCCGAGGCAAGGAAAAATGGTACTTGACGGGTGCCGCCGGCGCCGGGCATCCTCGGACCGGCAGGGAGGTGTGCTTGAGAAGGTTGCTGCTGCTGGCCATGGTGCTGTTCTGCTGGCCGGGTGTTGGCCTGGCCCAGCGGGCCGCAGACCCGCTCCTGGGACTGGACGATTTCATGCTGTGGCCGTCCCGGCAACTGCTGCCTGGTGGTGAGGCCATCGTCGTCGACCAGGCAGGAGGCCGGGTGCAGGCGGTGCAACGGCTCGGGGGAGACGCCGAACTACGGTTCTTCGGTCGATGCCTGCCGGCTTTCTTCCGGCCCGGTCCTGGTACCGGTTGCCTGCCGGGGGTGAAATGCCGGGCCGCACCTCCACGGTCGTCCCGGCTGGAGCATCTGGTGGTGATGATCGATCCGGGACACGGTGGCGAGCACTCCGGGGCCGTGGGCTGGGGCGGAATCGTGGAGAAGCAAGTGGTATTGGCGATCGCCCGGCAGATTGCCGGGCAGCTGGCCCAGGTGCCGGATGTCGAGGTGATCCTCACTCGCCGGGGCGACGAGACGGTGAGCCTGGAGCGGCGGGTGGAGATGGCCAACGAGGTGGGAGCGGACGTGTTCATCTCGGTGCATGCCAATGCCTTCGTGAGATCGACCCTGGGTGGCGTGGAGACGTTCTTTCATTCCCTGGAGGCCACCGGCGAGGAGGCCCGGCGAGTGGCCCGCTACGAGAATGCGCCTGGCGGAAAGGCCGTGGAGCCGGGTCCTGACACGGTGGCCTACATCCTCCAGGACATCAAGCGGGCCGAGACCCTGCGCGACTCCAGTCGACTGGCTCACCTGGTGCAGGAAAGACTCGCCGCGGCGCTGCCCTGGGAGAATCGCGGGGTGATGCAGGCCGACTTCATAGTCCTGCGCGGCACCAGCATGCCCTCGGTGCTGCTGGAGCTGGGTTTTCTCACCAATCCAGATGATGCCAGGTTGCTCAAGCGGACGGACAGCCACCGGGCCGTCGCCCGGGCCGTTCGTGACAGCGTGGTGCAATTCTGGGGACTGCTGCGCCGCAAGCTGGCGCGCAATGCCTCGGGAGGAGGAAAACCATGAGGCTGGTGCTGGCCAGCACCAACCAGGGAAAGTTGCGCGAGGTGCGCCGCCTGCTGGGCAGCCTGGGCTTTACGGTGGTTTCCCTGGCCGAGGCCGGCCTGGATCCCCGGCTGGAGCTTCCCGAAACCGGCGACAGCTTCGAGCACAATGCCCTGGAAAAGACCCGGGCCCTGCAGGAGATGCTGGGCGGCTGGGTGCTGGGCGACGATTCCGGCCTGGAGGTGGATGCCCTGGGGGGAGCGCCGGGGGTGCGCTCGGCCCGCTATGCCGGTGTCGAACTCCCGGGGCGCGAGCGCGACCTCGCCAACGTGCGCCTCTTGCTGCGGGAACTCGAGGGCGTCGAGCCCGAAAGGCGCACGGCGCGGTTCGTCTGCGTCGTGGCCCTGGTTCGGCCGGACGGCCAGAGCCTGCTGGCCCGGGGTACCTGCGAAGGGCGCATCATCGAGGTGCCGCGGGGGGAGTCCGGTTTCGGCTACGATCCGGTATTCCTGCCCCGGGGGCGCCGGCGTACCATGGCCGAACTGAGCATGGATGAAAAGAATGCCATCTCGCACCGGGGCCGGGCCCTGCGCAAACTGGCCCGCCGGTTGCGCGAACGGGGCTGGGTTGTCGGGGACGGGGCACGGCCAGATTAGAAAATGGGTCGTAAAGGATTCGAACCTTTGGCCCGCGGATTAAGAGTCCGCTGCTCTACCGGACTGAGCTAACGACCCGTACGGCGCCGTTCTTTTTGCCACCACCGCCGACGGCTGTCAAGTGATAACGACCCGGGAACGGGGATGCGTCCCGGTACTCCGCCGATTTCGCCGGCCGCGCCGGGAAGCGTGGGTGAGCGCCTTGCCCTGGACGCCGGGGGTGGCGATTGCTAGTCTCGCCGACATGCTTGGAAGAACCACCAGGACGGTTTGCTGGTTGTGGTTGCTCTTGTTGGGCCCGGCCGGCTGTGCCGGGAAGGGTGATGCCCGGCAGGCGGCGCTGGTCTACGTCATGCTCACCGGTGAACGGCAAGGTGCCGGGGCGCATGCCTTGCGTAGGGACCTGGCGGAGCAACTGCGGGACTTCCAGCTCCGGGTGATGGAGGTCTTCTCCGACCTGGTAGCGGTGCTCGGCAGAAACGGAGACTGCCGGCGGCAGTTAAGACGTGCCCTGGCAGTACTAGGCTCGGAAAGGCAGGATGCCGCCCGACTGGCACCATTTCTTCAGCGGGTGGCACTGGCCCTGGGGCGGGAGGAGGTAGCCCGGGCCTGGCAGACGGCCGGAATGGCCAACTTGGGTGCCTTCTTCAAGTACGATCGGCTCCTGGAACCCGGTCTGGCCGAGCTCAAGTCGTTTGCCGACCGCTGTCCCGTGCAGGCGCGGGAAATCGGCCGGGCGGTTTCCGAACTGTTTCAGGTTCTGAAATTGCCGTCGAATGGTGGCTGGCGGGGAGGGGGTTGACAATCCCGACCGGTATCTAACAGTTCCTGGTTTATGAAACTTTGGGGGACAGGCCCGCGCGCTTTGTGTTACTAGCCAGCCGTCAAATATAACAAACTTTCGGGGACAGGCCCGGGAAGAAAGGGCTTGACCACGGTATCCATGAGTCGTAACATTTATCTAGATATCTTGATGAAGGAATAATGGAACTGCACAGGATATACAAGGCACTCGCCGACGAGAACCGGCTGCGATTGCTCAGGGTGATAGCCAATGGCCCCTACTCGGTGGCCGAGCTGCAGGCCATCATGCAGATGGGCCAGTCGCGGGTTTCTCGACACCTGAAGATCCTCGTGGAAGCGGGGTTGGCGCGGGTGGAAAGGCAAGGTACCTGGTCGTACTACCGGGCGGCCGGTAACGGCAACGAGGCGGCCAGGCTGCAGATAGACCTGCTGCTGCGGGCAGACCTGGCCGGGGCCGCCGCGGACGAGGCCCGGCGCCAGGAGTGCCTGGAGCGGCGACGGGCCCGGGCGCGCGAGTTCCACCAGCGGGTGGCTCCCACCTGGAACAAGATGCGTCGAGAGTTGCTGGGCGACGGACGCGCCATCCAGGCCGTGCTGGAGGCCGTGGCCGGTCGACCGGTGGTTGCCGATCTCGGCTGCGGCGCCGGCAAACTGCTGGAGGAGTTATGCCGGCGGGCCGAACGCGCCATCGGCGTGGATGCCTCGCCGGCCATGCTGGAGCAGGCGCGCCGGGCCCTGGACGGACATGCCGGCTGCGAGCGGGTGGACCTGCGGCTGGGGCAGCTCGAGCACCTGCCGCTGTGCGACGGCGAGGCCCAGGCGGTGGTCATGATGCTGGTGTTGCACCACGTGGCCGAACCGCCGCTGGCGCTGCGGGAAGTACGACGGGTACTGGCACCCGGGGGCGTGCTGGTCGTCTGCGACCTGTGTCGTCACGACCACGAATGGATGCGCACCGAGTACGGAGACCAGTGGCTGGGATTCGCCGACGAGCAGGCCAGGCAATTGCTCGGGGAGGCGGGATTCGAGGATACTCGGCTGGAACATTACCAGACGCCGCGGGTGCAGTTGTTTCTGGCGACGGCCCGGGCGCCAGGGAGGACATCATGAGAGCTATCGGTGTTAGTGACAGACAGGAAAACGACGTGCCCTTCCGGGTCAAGGATCTGTCCCTGGCCGATTGGGGCCGCAAGGAAATCGAGCTGGCGGAAAAGGAGATGCCCGGCCTCATGGCCACGCGCCGCAAGTACGGTTCCCACAAGCCGCTGCGCGGCCAGCGGGTGACCGGTTCGCTGCACATGACCATCCAGACGGCGGTGCTGATAGAGACCCTGCGGGAACTGGGCGCCGAGGTGCGCTGGGCCTCCTGCAACATCTTCTCCACCCAGGACCATGCCGCCGCGGCCATCGCCCGCAGCGGGGTGGGTGTCTATGCCTGGAAGGGGGAGACCCTGGCCGACTACTGGTGGTGCACACTGCAGGCATTGACCTTCCCCGGCGGCCGGGGACCCACCCTGATCGTCGACGACGGCGGCGACGCCACCCTGATGCTGCACCTGGGCTACGAGCTGGAAGAGCATTACCGCCAGCACGGCCGGTTGCCGCCGCTGGAGGCCGACAGCGAGGACGAACTGGAACTCAAGAAGCTGCTGCAGCGGCTGGTGAGCGAGGACCCGCAGCGCTTTCACCGCATGGTGCCGGAGATCCTGGGAGTGAGCGAGGAGACCACCACCGGGGTGCACCGGCTCTATCAACGCGCCGAGGCCGGTACCCTGCTGTTTCCCGCCTTCAACGTCAACGATTCCGTCACCAAGTCCAAGTTCGACAACCTCTACGGCTGTCGCGAGTCGCTGGCCGACGGCATCAAGCGGGCCACCGACGTCATGGTGGCCGGCAAGAAGGTGCTGGTGTGCGGTTACGGCGAGGTGGGCAAGGGCTGCGCCCAGTCCCTGCGCGGCTTCGGAGCCACGGTGCGGGTGAGCGAGGTGGATCCCATATGTGCCCTGCAGGCGGCCATGGAGGGCTACCAGGTGATCACCATGGAAGACGCCCTGGCCGATACCGATATCTACGTCACCGCCACCGGTAACGTCAGGGTGATCACCGCCGAGCACATGTCGCGCATGAAAGACCAGGCCATCGTTTGCAACATCGGTCACTTCGATTCCGAGATCGATGTCGCCGGCCTGGTGTCCTGGCCGGGAGTCAAGCAGAGCAACATCAAGCCCCAGGTCGACCTGTTCACCTTCCCCGACGGCCATGCCATCATCCTCCTGGCCGAGGGCCGACTGGTGAACCTGGGTTGCGCCACCGGCCATCCCAGCTTCGTCATGTCCAACTCCTTCACCAACCAGTGCCTGGCCCTGCTGGCCCTGGTGGAGAAGAAGCACGAACTGGGCGTCTACCGCCTGCCCAAGAAGCTCGACGAGGAGGTGGCCCGCCTGCACCTGGACCACGTCGGCGCCCGGCTCACCAGGATGACCCAGGAGCAGGCCGACTACATCGGCGTGCCGGTGGAGGGGCCCTACAAACCCGAGCACTACCGCTACTGAGGGCGGTTGCTAGTGGACACCGGCGCACTGCGCGGCCGGCCGAGTCTGGATGGTTCTGATGCTGCGCCGTTTCTGCCTCTACGGTTTCCTCAAGAACCAGCAGTACTTCGAGCCCTACCTGGTGCTCTACTTCCTGCAGCGGGGACTATCCTTCTTCCAGATCGGCCTGCTGGTGGCCTGCCGGGAAGTGACCGTCAACCTGTTCGAGGTGTTGAGCGGCGCGGTGGCCGACGTCTGGGGCCGGCGCCGCTCGATGATGCTGTCGTTCTGCGCCTACCTGGCCAGCTTCGTTCTCTTCGCCCTGGCCGGCAGCCTGGGGCTGCTGTTTGCGGCCATGGTACTGTTCGGCATCGGTGAAGCCTTTCGCACCGGTACCCACAAGGCCATGATCTTTTCCTGGCTGCGCCGACAGGGACGGCTCGACGAGCGCACCCGCGTATACGGCCTGACCCGTTCCTGGTCGAAGCTGGGATCGGCACTGGCGGTGGTGATCGGCACCATCTTCGTGCTGGCCGGCGACGACTATGTCTGGCTGTTCTGGTTGTCGGCGCTGCCCTACGTCCTGGGGTTGGTGAACTTCGTGTCTTACCCCCGCTGGCTCGACCGGCCCGGGGCGGCTCGTGAGTCGGGCGGTGTCTGGAACCACCTGCTGGCATCTTTCCGCCAGGCCTTCGGCAACCGGCGCACCCGCCGGCTGTTGTTCGAGTCCATGGGGTTCGAGGGAGTATTCCGCGCCAGCAAGGATTACCTGCAGCCGGTGCTCAAGGCGGCGGCGCTTTCTCTGGTGGTGCTGTGGCCGCAACTGGAAGACCTGGGCCAGCGACAGCGGGCGGCGCTGTTGGTGGGGCCGGTGTACCTGCTGCTGTTTCTGCTCAGCGCGTTCGCCAGCCGCCGCGCCCACCACCTGGTTGAGCGTCTGGGTGGCGAGGACCGGGCCGCCCGGGGGGTGTGGGCGGTGACGGCGGGCAGCTACGCCGCCCTGACGGCGGCGCTGGCCCTGGTCTGGATGCCTCTCGCTATTGCCGCCTTCGTCCTGCTCTACCTGCTGCAGAACCTGTGGCGGCCGCTGCTGATATCACGCGTCTACGCCGGTTGCCCGGAAGCACTCGGGGCCACGGTGCTGTCCATCGAGAACCAGGGCAAAACCGTGGCCACCATGGTGCTGGCTCCGCTGCTGGGGGCGGCGGTGGACTGGGCCCGCGGTGTTTCCCGGGCCTCCGGCCTGTGGCCGGTGGGGATGGCCGGGATGCTGGTGGCGGGATGGTTCCTGCTGCACCGGGGTAGAACGGCCGGGGGAGGCGGAATCGCTCAGGGATCCACGGAAACCGGTTCGCTGTAGTAATGGCCGTCGAAGACGACCTGGATCCGCGAGAGGCGGTAATCCGGGGGGATGTACAGGGCGACCAGTTGCTCACGCCGGTAACCGGGATAGACGGCGTAGTAGCCCTTGCTGAAGTCCTTCAGGCAGCGGTGGTAGAACTGCGGCTTGTTCAGGACGGGTACTGTCGGATAGGTGGAAAAGTGATCGATGAATCCACAGGTGGTCCTGATCTTGACGGTCTTCTTGCTTACGTTGTTCACGGTTACGCTCAGGTAGACCTTGCGACCCCCGGGAGGCTTCATGTAGGACTCGAACTCCACCAGACCGGCGTAAGGCTGCGCCCGCTCGACCTCGACGACGATCGGTTCCCGGGTGTGCGGGTGCCAGCGGAAGCCGTCCGGCGGGCACGAACAGGACATGGTCGTGGCGAGCAGCAGCAGCAGACAAGTGATCATCGGAGCGACTGCGATGACTCTCGACGACGGTTGGGTCATGTCGATTCCTCTCCCCGGTTACTGGTGTTTCCGTGCCTTGCCGGTCATGGGCACGAAGCGGACCGGCAGGCTGTCGGTCTCCACCAGCTTGCCGCCGCGCTTGCGGTAGGTCTTCAGCTGCTGGTCGGCGCTCGGACCCAGGGGAATCACCAGCCGCCCGCCCTCCTTGAGCTGTTCGACCAGCGGCACCGGCACCTGCCGGGGAGCGGCGGTGACGATGATGGCATCGTAGGGAGCGTGCTCGGGCCAGCCGTCGAAGCCGTCGCCGACCTTGAGATGCACGTTCCTTATCCCCAGCGCGGCCAGCACCCGGGCGGCCCGGGTCGAAAGCTCGGCGAGGATCTCCACGGAGTAGACCTGCGCGGCCAGCCGGGAAAGCACCGCGGCCTGGTAGCCGGAGCCGGTGCCCACCTCGAGGACCTTCTCCCGGCCGGTGAGCTCGAGCGCCTGGCTCATGTAGGCCACGATGTAGGGCTGGGAGATGGTCTGCTGGTGGCCGATGGGCAGGGGGTGATCACGGTAGGCCTGGTTGAGGTAGGCCGCGGGCACGAACAGGTGGCGCGGAATCCCGGCCAGGGCGCGCAGCACTCGCCGGTCGGAGATCTCCCGGGCCAGTTTCTCGACCAGTGCCCGGCGCCGGCGTGCCTGGGTGGCCTCGTCGGGCGGCCCGGCCGCCCGGCAGGTTGACAGGGGCAGAAAGCCGGCCGCCAGGACGAGGGTGGACACCAGCACCGTCACCGCCGTCCTGGCTCCGGGGAGAAGCCGTTGCCCGTGCTCTTTCATCCCCTGGATCTTCGCCCAGAACGGACAGGATGGCAACAGCGAGCATACGCGCCCGGCAGGGCTCGAACCTGCGGCATGCGGATTCGAAGTCCGTTTGTCACATTTTGTAATGACTAGAATTCCAGTCAACGAGTTGTTAGCTCACCGGTGTTGCGCTCTGACACAAAAATGTGTATAATGTAAAAGTGAAGCGTAAGGAGCTTGAAAAGCGGTTGCGAAAACTCGGCTGGCGCTTTTTGAAGCACGGTGGAAAGCATGATGTATGGACGGACGGCGAAAGGCTTGAGTACATTCCCAGGCACCGGGAGATCAGCGAACGTCTGGCCCGTTCGATCTTGAGAAAGGCATGTATGAAAACATGGCAAGAGAAAAAACCATGAGCGAAGCCAGGCTGCGCCTTCCTGGGCGGTTGGTGAAGGACGGCAAATTCTGGCTGGCGGAGCTTCCTTCTCTCGACGCAGCCACCCAGGGGCGCAGTCGCCGCGAAGCGCTCCAGATGGCCGGCGATCTAGTCGAAACCATGGCCGATCGACCCGGTTTCCGGGTGGAAGTCATCCTTACCGCCAAGAACGCCTTCGAGATCGCGGGTGACGCCAGGGTGATACTGGCGCTTCTGCTGCGCAGGCTGCGACAGGCGCGGGGATACTCCTTGCAGGAAGCTGCACGCCTGCTCGGACAGTCTTCCCCTACTTCCATCGCCCGCTACGAACGGGGTGAATCTTTTCCCACCTGGTCGAAGTTTCTGACCTTGCTCGGCGGTATGTTGCCTGGGCAGGACATTTTGCTCGACGTGGTGCAAAGCAAAACGGCTCACAAGAATATAATATAATGCGGAAACCCGCATGGAATATGGTTTTGCGGGCTTGCGCGATTCCTTCGAAACGCGCCCGGCAGGGCTCGAACCTGCGGCCTGCGGATTCGAAGTCCGCCGCTCTATCCAGCTGAGCTACGGGCGCACACCGGAGCGCCATAACTTCGCATACCTGCGTCGCTTCCTCGCCTCGTCGCTGCGACGTACTAAAGTACGCCTCGCTCCTCGGCTTCGTCGCTCCTTGGTCTGCTTTGTTCTGGCGCTCCTCATC
>QMME01000106.1 GCA_003647095.1 Deltaproteobacteria bacterium | reverse complement strand
GTCGGCTCCCTCCTGTCCGCCGATCACCGGTACCCCCGCTCGCTGGCCCCAGATCTCCAACTGCTCCCGGGCGGCGGCCCGGAAGGTATCGGCCGCGGCCAGTACCACCTGCTTGCCCTGTTGCCGGTAACGCATGGCCAGCTTGCCGATGGTGGTGGTTTTGCCGGTGCCGTTCACTCCCACCACCAGCATCACGAAGGGCTGTGCCCGCTCGACGTCCAGCGGGGGGGACTCCACGCGCAGCATCTTCTCTATGTTCTGCTTGAGAATACCCAGCAACTTGCCGGGGTCGGCCCGTTCGCTGCGAGTTGCTTCCTGCTGCAGAATATCGATGAGCTTCTGCGAGGTACGCACGCCGATATCCGCGGTGAAGAGGATCTCTTCGATCTCCTCGAGATCGTCCTCGTCGATGGTCGACTTGCCGAATAGCCTGCCCAGCCGGGAGACGAAGCCGGCCCTGGTCTTGCTGAGTCCCTCCTCCAGGGACCGGGGAGCTTCTTCTGCTTCTGCTGGTTGCGGTGCCGGTGCCGCCTCGGCCTCGACCACCGGTGCCGGTGCCTCCTCCCGTTCCGCCGGGGCCGTGGGTTCGGCCTGCGGCCGGGCCGGTTCCCCGGCCGGCTCCGGAGCGGCCGGGGCGGGTGGTTGGGGCCGCGGGGCCGGGCGCGCCTGGCGCCGCTGGCGGGCTTTTTCCAGCAGCTCCTGCTGGATGTCCACCTGTTGCTCTGCCGGCTCGGGCTCCTGCTCGGCTTCATCTTCTTCCTCGGCCTGGCGCCGGGCCTCGGCCCACAGGCGCGCGGCCCGGGCAGCTTCCTGTTCGTCCTCCCGGTATTCCCCCATGCGGGAACGGGCGCTGCCCAGCTTCTTGCGCACCGCGGCCACGATCAGCCAGAGGAAGAACAGCGCGATCAATCCCACCAGGCCTATGCCGATCCAGTCACCTACGCTGGAGGCGGACCGGGTGGTCTCGCCCCCTGCCGCCAGGGCGCCTGCCAGCTTGACCAACAGCGGGTTCATGAGGCGGCGGCCTCTCTCTGCTGTTGTTCTTGATCTGCGGAGGTGAGGCGCACGGATACCACCTTGGAGATGCCCGCTTCTTCCATGGTGATGCCATAGAGATGGTCCACCAGTTCCATGGTGCGCTTGCTGTGGGTGATGATGACGAACTGGCTGCTGGCAGCGAGCGCCCTGACCATGGAGTTGAAGCGGTCCAGGTTGGCCTCGTCCATGGGGGCATCCACCTCGTCGAGCAGGCAGAAGGGGGTGGGCTTGACCAGGAACAGGGCGAACAGCAGTGCCACCGCGGTCAGGGCCTTCTCTCCGCCCGAGAGCAGTTCCATGTTCTGCAGCTTCTTGCCCGGGGGCCGGACCACGATCTCCACCCCGGCCTCCAGCAAGTCCTTGCCTTCCTCGAGTTGGAGGTGGGCCTTGCCGCCGTTGAACAGGCGGGGGAAGACCTGCTGGAATTTTTCGTTGGTGGCCTCGAAGGCTTCGCGGAAGCGCTTGCGACTGGTGCGGTTGATCTTGAGGATGACCTTCTGCAGCTTCTCCAGCGCCTCGTTGAGATCGCGCGACTGGGAGGTGAGAAAATCGAAGCGCTTGAGGTTCTCCTCGTATTCCTCGAGGGCATGGGGATTGACCTCGCCCATGCGCTCCAGTACCTGGCGCAGTTTTTCGGCCTGCTGCTCCTGCTCGGGCCCGGGAGGCGGGCGCAGGTGGTAGTCACTGAGACAATCGGTGAGTTCGACGCGCAACACGCGCCGGGTGTCGGCCACCAGGTGCAATTGCTCGAGTTGCAGCTCCCGCAGGTCGGCCGACATCTCGGCCAGTTCCTCGCCCAGTTGCTGGGAGCGGCGGCGCAGGTCTTTCAGGATCAGTTCCTGCTCACCCACCTGGGCCACCAGGTTGTCGTAGGTGACCCGGGCGGCATCATGCTCTTGCTGCAGCTTCTCCTTGCCGTCCAGCAGTTGGCTGATCTCCCCGCGGGTGCGCTTGATCTTCTCCCGGCACTCGGCCAGGCGCTGGTTGCCGGAAGTGATCTGGGCCCGGGCCGCTTCCAGCCTGGCGGCCAACTCCTGGCGGCGCTGTTGCTGGTGGTGCAGGTTCTGGCGGCAGGATTCGGCCCGCTCGCTGGAAGTGGTGGCCTCGACTTTCAGGTCGAGCACCCGCTGGTTCATCTGGGCCAGCTGGCTGTTTTGCAGGTCGATGTGGCGGCGCATCTCCTCCACCTGCTGGAGCAAGCCGGCTTGTTGCTGTTCGTTGGCCTGCCTCTCTTGCAGCAGTTGCTGGCGCCTCTGGCGTAACTGGGCGATGCGACCGTCCAGCCGTTCGCCCTCCTGGCGCAGCCGGGCCAGGCGCTCGTCGAGGCTGCTCTTTTGCTGCTGCAGGTGGCCCAGGTCTTTTTCCTGATCGATGATGCGCAGTTCTTCGTTGTGGGTGTTCTGGCGCAGGCTCTCGAGGGTGCTCTGGGCCATGGTCAGCTCGGCCTTGAGCTTGCCCTGGCGATCCTGGGCCATGCGGTATTCCGCTTCCAGGTGCTGCAGCGACTGCTCCAGCTCGCGAATCTGGCGCTTGTTCTTCAGCAGGTGCGCCCCTGCTCCCTCCAGCGAACCGCCGGTGAGCACCCCTTGGGGCTCCAGGACGTCTCCATCCAGGGTTACCAGGGTGGCCTGGTGTCCGTTGGCCGACCAGATGGCCATGGCGGCCGGTAGATCCTCGACCACCACCACGTCCCCCAGCAGGTAGTCCACTACCGAGGCGTACTCGGCCTGGTACTGTACCAGGGTGCTCATGGGACCGATGACCTTGGGGCCGTTCACGCTGGTGTTCTCGGCCCGGGAGTAGCTGCGCAGCGTCACCGGGATGAACGAAGAGCGACCCTCGGCCTCGCGCTTGAGCACGTCGACAGCCTGCAAGCCGGCCTGGTGCGACTTGACCACCACGCCTTGCAGGCGTTCGCCCAGAACCGCCTGGACGGCGGTCTCGTAGCGCGGCGGGGTCTGCAACAGGTCGGCCACCAGGCCGACGACCTCCAGCCCCTCCTGCTCGTCCTGGTTGGCCTCGCGAGCGTGCTTCATTACCCACTGCACGCCCTGGTGGCAGCCCTCGTAGTTGCGTTCGATCTGTCGCAGTGACTCCAGGCGCGAACGCCGGCGGGCGATCTCTTCTCCCAGGCCGGCCAGGCGGGCCTCGTTCTCCCGGGTTTTCACCTGTAGCTCGGCCAGTTCATTCTGGGAGACCTCCCGCCGTTGCACCAGGTTGAGGTGCATCTGGCGGGATTGCTCCAGGCGTTGCGCCTGCTGGCTGTGCTGGTTGTCGAGTTCCCGGCGAGACTGTTGCAGTGCTTCCAGCTCGGCCTGGTTCTGGGCCCGGCTGCCCTGCAACTCCACCAGCGACTGGTCTATGGATTCCAGCCGGGCTCGCAACTCGACGGCCTGCTCGGCCAGGTGGCGTTGCTGCTGTTGTTGCTGTTCGAACTGGCGGGACTTGACCTGCATCTGCTGCAGGTGCTGCTGCAGGGAGTTCTCTTGCTCGCGGTAACGCTGCTCGGCCATGTGGGCGTTTTGCTGCAGCTGCCGGTGGCTCTCCTCGAGTTCGGCGATGGAGGCATCTACCAGCTCCAGTTCGCCACGCAGGCGCTCCACCTCCTGGGTGGCCTGCTGTCCGCCGCCGCTGAGGGATTCGCTCTCGCGGCCGAGGAACTCGATATTCTTCTCGCAGAGCTTGATCTGGTTGTCGGTGCTGTAGAGCTTCTCCTGCAGCGTCGACAGCTTCTTCTCGTCCTCCAGCAGGCTGACCCGTGCCTGCTCGATGTCGGCCTCGATGGTGGCCACCCGGGCGGTGACGGCGGCGTGCTCGTCGCGCCGGGACCGGGTCTTCTGCCGGTACTGGTTTTGCATTACCTGCAGCTCCAGGTAGCGATGAGTGGCCTGGTGCAACTCGACGTCGAGCAACTGTTCACGGACCTTCTTGTACCTGGCGGCCTTGCGGGCCTGGCGCTTGAGCGAGTTCAGCGAGCGTTGCAGCTCACCCACGATGTCGTTGACGCGCTGCAGGTTCTGGCGGGTGCGTTCCATCTTGTTCTCGGCCAGGCGCTTGCGGGAATTGTACTTGGAGATGCCGGCCACTTCCTCGATGAGACCGCGTCGTTCGGCCGGGCTCTGGGCCACCAGCAGGCCAATGGAACCCTGGCCGATGATGGAGTAGGCCTTGGTGCCCACGCCGGTGCCCATGAACAGTTCCTGGACGTCGCGCAGGCGACAGGGGGTCTTGTTAATGAAGTACTCGCTCTCGCCGGAGCGGAACAGGCGCCGGCCCACGGAGATCTCCGGCAGGGAGGCATACTCCGGGGGGAGGTTGCGACCGTCGTTTTCGAAGGTCAGCTGTACCTCGGCCATGCCCGTGGCCGGCTTGCTCTCGCTGCCGGCGAAGATGACGTCTTCCATGGACTTGCCGCGCAGCCGCCGCGGGCTCTGCTCACCCATGACCCAGCGGATGGCATCGACGATGTTGGATTTCCCGCAGCCGTTGGGGCCGACTATGCCGGTGGTACCGTCGTAGAAGCGGAGCCGGACGGGGTCGGCGAATGACTTGAAGCCAACTATGTCGAGTTTTCTAAGTTTCACGGTTCCGGCCTTCCCGAATTATGATGCAGCGTCACATATTGTAATGCATGGCAATTCATCCCAGTGGTAGCACATCCGGTAACGGTTGTAAAGCATAACATTTTCTGTTTCCGCAACGAATCAGGACTGCGGGGCTTCTCCACAGCGCTCGGACAGCAGGGCCTGGAACCAGTCGAACTGTCGTACGCCGTCGAACAGCTGGTCTCCGGCCAGCCACTGGCATACTACCGTCCGTTGCAGGCGGGCGGCTTCCTCCAGGTGGGCCCGGCACAGCTCGAACTTTTTCCAGTCGGCGTATATGGCCGCCAGATTGTATAGCGCGTGCAGGCACTTGGGCTCGAGGGCCAGCGCCGATTTCAGGTGGGCCTCGGCCTGCTGGTAGAAGCCGGCCTGGATGTAGGCCGCTGCCAGGTCAAGCAAGGTATCGATATCGTCCGGCCAGGCCGCCAGGGCCCGCTTCAGGTGGACGATGGACTGGTGGACCTGCCCGCTGTCGAGCTTCAGGGCTCCCATTTCCCGGTGTACCAGAGGATCGTCGCCGTCGACGCGCAAGGCCTGGTTCAGGGTCTGTTCGGCTGCCGGGAAATCGCCGTGTTCGGCCTGGGTGACCGCCAGTTGCACCAGCACGTCGACGTTGTCGGGATCCAGCTGCCGGGCCTGTTGCAGCTCCTGCGTGGCCATCTCGTGGCCGAAGCGGGCCAGGCAGGTTCCCAGGTGATAGTGGGTGGCAGCATCGGCGGGAGAGGTCTCCACCGCCTGGAGCATGTCGCGCAGGGCCTCCAGGAAGCGCTGCTGCTGCAGGTAGACGTTGGCCCGGTTGATGCGGGGAAAGGGCAGGCTGGGGTCGGCCTCGATGGCCAGGGTGAACTCGCGCACCGCCTCGTCCAGCCAGCCGCGATCGGCCAGCTCCATGCCGCGCAGGTTGCGGGATTCGCTCGACGGCTTCTGTCCGGAGCCCTTCTTCATGACGGCGCAGTCTACCCCCGGCCGCCCCGAACGACAACAAAAATCTGTACTGCCTTGCCGGGAACGGCTGCGGATGCAGGTTCTCGACCTTGAGATGAACCACTTTTCATTTGTCTTGCTGGTGATATAACATACGCCATTGCCTCGCCCCAATGCTTTGAAAAGCAACGTTGGGGCTTCATGATGCTAGGGTTACGGAATGAGCAAGAACCTGCCTGCTCCGAGCGATTCCCGGATACTGATTTACCAGTCTGATTCCGGCGAGACTCGCCTTGAAGTACGACTCCAGGAAGAAACCGTCTGGTTGACGCAGAACATGATGGCCGAGTTGTATCAGACGACAAAACAGAACATAAGCCTTCATATACAAAACATTTACGAAGAGGGCGAACTCGTCCCGGAAGCAACTGTCAAGAAATACTTGACAGTTCGCCAGGAAGGCTCGCGGACGGTCAGGCGTCTGCTCGACTTCTACAACCTGGATATGATCATTGCGGTGGGCTACCGGGTAAAGTCCGCTATTGCCACCAGGTTCCGCCAGTGGGCTACCGCTCGCTTGCGCGAATACATCGTCAAGGGATTTGCCCTGGATGACGAGAGGCTCAAGGGCGGCAGTGGTCTGGTGGATTATTTCGATGAACTGCTGGCCCGCATTCGCGAGATTCGTGCGAGTGAAGCTCGTGTCTATCAGCGTATCCGCGAGATTTTCGCACTGGCCAGCGATTACAGGGAAGGAGAACAGGAGACCCTGGTCTTCTTCGCCACCATGCAGAATAAGATGCATTACGCCGCCACTGGTATGACAGCGGCGGAAATTGTCCGAAAGCGTGCTGATGCCGCCAGGGCTAACATGGGGTTGAAGTCATGGAAAGGCGGACGGGTGCTCAAGCGCGATGTGGGAACGGCGAAGAACTATCTTGACGCAAAGGAGATCGACACCCTCAACCGGATTACCGTAATGTTCCTGGACCAGGCCGAATTTCGTGCCCAGCGACGCCAAGCCATCCGCATGCGCGACTGGGAGGCCTTCCTTGACAAGTTCCTGCGGGACACGGAACTGCCCGTGCTGGTGCACGCCGGATCTGTGAGCCACGAAGATGCCTTTTCCTGGGCAGAGGAGCAATACGCCGCTTTTTCAGAAAGACGGCGCCTGGAGGCGGAAGGAGCCGCGGAGGCGCGGTATTGGGAAGACCTGCGTAATTCAGCACAGCTAGTGGAAATGGCTCGAAAAGAAACTGCCGCGCAGAAAAAAGGAAAGAAGAAAAAGGGTAGGGTGAAACGAAAATCGGGCGGGAAGAACGGCTAATGAATTGGCGAGCGTATCCGGAAGGTTGACCATCCAGCATTAGAATGGCCAAGTCGGATTCCGGAAATCGGAAAGTTATCTGGGTCGATCCACCATGAACCCCCACGTTGCTTCTGGCAACGTCAGTGTTGATTATACAACATTCGCGTCCGGCGGGGGGGAGTCCGGCAGGGGCTGCAGCCGGCGCTCGACGCGGATGTCCCGCCGCTCCAGCTCGGCCATCAGCAGCTGGGGAGGAACCACCCGCTCCGGCGGAAAGGCGCCCTTTTCGCGGATCGCCCCGCCGGCAACCATCTGCGCCACGATGGACACCGGGAAGGCGGTGGTGCGCATCATCGCCGTCAGCCCGGTCTGCTCGTCCTGGTGATCGATGAGCTCGTGGGTCAAGACCACCCGACGGCCGTCCTTCTTGCCCTGGCTGGTGATGCGCAGCACCACCACGTCGGGTACCTCGGGGTGGGTGAAAGCCCTGGCCAGCAGGCTCTTGGCCAATTTCAGCGGTGCCAGGCGGACCGGTCCCACCGACAGCGGTTCGTCTTCGAAAAGACCCAGCGCTTGCAGGACCCTGAGCTTGTCGTAGTGGCCCGGGTAGCGAACCGTCTTGTAGTCGAGGTTGCGAATGCGCCCGGCGTAGCTCCAGGGCAGGGTGGAGGAGCCGCCCGAGGTGAAGGCGGCCTGGCAGCGTCCCACCGGGGGAGGGAACTCGATTTCCTCGATCTCCTCCAGGACGGCGACTTCGGCACGGTTCCAGTCGCGCAGTACCGCGGCGCTGCCGGTATATTCGTTGAGCAGCCCCTCGATGGAGAATACCAGGCGGTAGTCCCAGGGGGGAATGCGCCTGGCCGGCAGGCCGCCGACGCGGATGGCGACCTGTTCCACCTCGTCCAGGACCGACACCGCGTCCGCCACCAGCACGTTGGCCAGGCCCGGGGCCAGGCCGCAGTCGGGCACCAGCAGCACCTCGGCCTGGCGGGCGGCGGGTGCCAGGCGCAATTCGTCCAGCACCGTCTCGATGTTTCCACCCATGTCGACCATGCTGGTGCCGGTATCCACGGCGCCGCGGGCGATGCCCAGGTTGAGGCGGTAGGGCAGGGCACTGACCGCCACCATGCTGTCCGTGAGCACGCTGCTCAGGCTGGCGGCATCGGTGCAATCGACCGTCCCTACCTCCAGGCGATCAGAAAGCAGGCGCCGGCGGGCGTTGTTCACCGCGGCCGGATCGCGGTCCACCAGCAGCACCTCGATCTGCGGATTGCGCAGCAGATCGTAGGCACAGGCGATTCCCTGCCAGCCAGCTCCGAGAACGGTCACCCGCATATTTTCCTCCGGCGACAACCCCTGGCCCAAGCTATAGCGCATGGACCCAGGAGGCGCAACTGCGTCTCTCTGGGCAAGGAATATATAAGTCGTTGACGGGGGGTGAGGTCTGCGTATAATCGCGCCACCAAGGAGGACAGAGGTATGAGCGAGGCGGCTTTGCAGCAGGTGAACGACAGTGATTTCGACAGCCAGGTCCTGCAGGAGTCACTGCCCGTGGTGGTGGATTTCTGGGGGCCCATGTGTGGTCCCTGCAAGGCACTGGAGCCGGTGTTGGAGGAACTGGCCGGCAAGTACCAGGGGCGCTTGAAGGTGGTCAAGGTCAACGTCGACGAGTGTCCGCAAACGGCCATTCGCTTCGCGGTCAAGGCGCTTCCCACCATCCTGCTGTTCCACGGCGGCAAGGTGGTGGACCAGTTCACCGGCCGCCCCACGCCGGCGGCCCTGGCCCGGTTCATACACCAGGTCATGTAAGAGACGCCCCTCGGCTCAGAAGGTGTGGCTGCGCAGGGAGATCGACTGCAGGATTCCCACCCCCATCATGATGATCAGTACCGAAGACCCTCCATAGCTCCACAGCGGCAAGGTAATGCCCACCACCGGCAGCAGGCCGATCACCATACCCACGTTGACAGTGGTATGCCAGAAGACCATGGCCGTGAAGCCGACGGCCATGAACACCCCCAGTCTCTCGCGGGCCAGCGCCGCGGTGTTGAGCAACTGCAATTGCCAGAAGAAAAACAGCAACACCACCCCCAGGCAGCCGAGAAACCCCCATTCCTCGGCCCACACCGAAAAGACGAAATCGGTGTGCTGTTCAGGCAGGAAGCGGAAGCGCGTCTGCGTGGACTGCTGATAGCCTTTGCCGTGGAGCTGGCCGGAACCCACGGCGATGCGCGACTGCCAGGCGTGGTAGCCGCTCCTCTTGATATCGCTACCGGGATTGAGAAAGGCGGTGACCCGGCGCTTCTGGTAATCCTCCAGCAGGAAGAACCAGGCGCTGGTGGCCGCGCTGACGGCGATGACCACGGCCAGCAGCAAGCTGGTCCAGCGAATCTTCACGAACAGGGCCATGGTTCCGGCGATGGCGGCCAGCACCAGGGTGGTTCCCAGGTCGGGCTGGCGCAGGATCAACACGCTGGGAAGGGCCAGCAGGATGACCGGGCTGAGCAGGTCGTGCAGACCGGTGCGTCCCGACCTGATGGCCACCAGGAAAGATGCGGTGCCCCACACCAGGCACCCGCCCAGCAGCACCAGCCGTAAGCTCACCGCCAGGGGAAGGTGCTCCCAGAACAGCAGCAGGCCGCCGGCGGCGCCGACCGGGTAGAGGATGCTCGAAGGCTTGGCCAATCCCAGCAAGGTATAGCCGCGCGCGGGCAGATCGCGCTCGTCGTTGAAGTACTTGGCCAGTGCCAGGATGAGCGTCAGCTTGGCCAGCTCGGAGGGCTGGAAGTTCACCGGTCCCAGGTGCAACCAGCGTTGCGAGCCCGATATCACCCGGCCGGCCACCAGGACGGCGCCCAGCAGCAGCAGGTTGAGAAGCCACAACGGGTAGGCCAGCTTGTCGAAGATGCGATAGTCGATGCGGCTGAGCACCAGGGCCAGCAGGATGCCGGCGGCAAACCAGATTCCCTGGGTCAATGCCAGGTTGCTCTCGGCGGTACGGGCGGCCGAGGACAGGTTGACCAGTCCCACCCCCCCCACCAGCAGGGTGAAGATGGCCAGGGGCCAGTTGCATATGGCCTGACGCCGGGTGGTCACGAGCTGCCTCCGGAAGAAACTGCCGGGTATAGGCTTTCCAGGTAGTAGGTGATCAGTTCCATTACCAGCGGGGCCGCCCCGCTGGACCCATGCCCGCCATGCTCGTTGACGACGGCCACCAGGATGCGGGGCCGTTCCGCCGGAGCCCAGCCCACGAACCAGGCATGATCGCGAAAATCGTAGGGCAGGTCCCGGCCCCGGTCCTGGCCCTGCTTGACCACCTGAGCGGTACCGGTCTTGCCGGCGGCACGAAACGTCACCCGGCGTGGACGGCGCCAGTAGGCGGTGCCGCCGGGTTCGTTGACGACGCCGATGAGCCCCTCCTTGACCACGCGCAGGTTCTCCTCGGCGACGGGAACCTGGCGGCGAACGACTGCCGGAAACTCCTCCACCACTTGGCCGGCGGGAGTTTCTACCCGCAGCACCACCTGGGGACGAAACAGGGTGCCGCCGTTGGCCAGGGCCGCATAGGCCAATGCCAGTTGCAAGGGGGTGACATTGACGTCACCCTGGCCGATGGCATTGGAGAGCACGAAACCCGGCAGGTAGCCGGTGCGGGTGTGCCGGGCATACCATTGCTTGTCGGGCAACAGGCCGGGAACTTCGCGGGCGAAGTCCAGGCCGGAGGTCTGGCCGAAGCCGAAGGCGTGACCGATTCGGGCGATGGCATCCTGGCCGGCCTCGTAGCCGACACGGTAGAAGAACACGTCGCAGGACTGCACCAGTGCCCGGTGCAGCTTGATGTTGCCGTGTCCGCCGGCCTTCCAGCAGCGGAAGGGGCGGCCGCCGAACACGTAGGCTCCGGTACACAGACGGCGATCCTCGGGAGTGATGACTCCTTGCTGCAATGCCGCCAGGGCGGTGAAGGGTTTGAAGGTTGAGCCCGGGGGAAATTGTTGCTGGGTGGCGCGGTTGTTGAGCGGCTGGTAGGGATCGCCGACCAGTTCCCGCCAGGCACGCGCGGAGATCCCGGCCGTCAGGCGGTTGGGATCGAAGGCGGGTTTGGACACCATGGCCAGGAGGAAGCCGTTGTTGGGATCCAGGGCCACCACCGCGCCTTCCTGCCCGGGGAACCTCTCCTCGGCACGCTGTTGCAGGCGCGCATCCAGCGATAGCACCAGGTTGTTGCCGGCAACGGCGGCTTTTACCTCCGGCGCTCCCTCCAGCAGCTTGCGCGCCAATGCCTGGGGAACGGG
>QMME01000105.1 GCA_003647095.1 Deltaproteobacteria bacterium | reverse complement strand
CAACCTCAAGCCCGGCCGACAATTGCAAAAGCGCCAGCTCAGTGGCATTCGCCAGTTGGTGGCCTCGGCAGTGGAGGGACTCGAACCTCGCCGGGTCACCGTCCTCGACGGTCACGGGGCCATACTGGCCCGTGCCCAGGAGAACCCGGACGAGCAGATCGCCAGCGACCGCGCGGAGTACCAGCACCAGCTCGAACGCATGTTGGAAGCACGCATCATCTCCTTGCTGGAACCGGTGGTGGGCCTGGGCAAGGTGGTGGCCCAGGTCAACGCCGACGTGGAATTGCAACGCGTGATAGAAACCGCGGAGAGCTACGATCCCGACGGCACGGCGATCCGCTCCGAGCAGATTTCCCAGGAGGTCCAGGGCAATCCCGGCGACCGGGCACAAGGAGTTCCCGGTTCCCGGTCCAATCTTCCCGGCAGCGGTGACAATAAACCCGGAACCACGCCGGCGGTGGCCCAGCGGCTGGAACGCAATACCAAGACGGTCAACTACGAGGTCTCGAAGAAAGTACGCCAAGTGGAGCACGGAGCCATTTCCCTGAAGCGGATATCGGCCGCGGTGGTGGTGGACGGCACCTACCAGCGCGAGGGAGAGGGCGAGCAGGCCAAGACCGTCTACCAGCCCCGGCCGACGGCCGAGATGACCCGCCTGAGAGAGCTGGTGAAGAAAGCCATCGGTTTCGACCCGGCACGCGGCGACCAGGTGGAAGTCAGCAACCTGGCTTTCCGCATTCCGCAGGAAGAGGTACCCGTCGGCTGGCTGGCCGATGTCGATGTCAACAAGATCGTCCAGTGGCTGGTGATTCTGGTGGCAGTGGTATTGCTGTTATTGTTGGTGGTGAGACCCTTGCTGGGGTTCGGCAGGGCCGCTGCCACGGAAATAATGCTGCCGGGTGGAAGGCCTGCCACCGTACTGGAGATCGAGCAGAACTTGCGCCAGCGACATCAGGCCCCCCTGTTGAACGAGCCGGAAGGGCAGGGGACTGAGACCATGGCCATGCCTGAATCACCTCCGGAGAAACTGCGCGTGGCCGCTTTGCAGGAGCAAGCGCGCCAACTGGCCGAGAAGCACCCGGAACGCACCGTGCAGCTGCTACGCAGCTGGCTTCATGGGGAGTCGCTATGAACAGCCAATCCCTTTCCGGTGCCGCGCGCTGTGCCGTGCTGCTCTATGCCCTGGGAGTGGAACAGGCCTCGGCCTTTCTGCGCCGGCTGGAGCCGGACGAGGCGGCCAGCGTCGCCGAGGCTGCCCGCCGCCTGAAGATGGTCGACCAGCAGCAACTGAGCGAGGTGCTGGAAAGTTTCTACAAGCTGCTCGATACGCCGCAGATGTTACCGGGCGAAGGAGCCGAGTTCATTCAGTCCGCCATCGAACGCTCGGGAACCGAGCTGCCGCTCGACGTTCAGCAACAAGATCCCGGTCTTTGTCCCGAGGCCGATGCCGAGAGCCTGGCCCGGTTGCTGCGCAAGGAACATCCCCAGACCCTGGCGGTGGTACTGGCCAACATCGATGGTCACCGGGGAGCGAAGGTGCTAGAGACGCTGCCCGCTTCCCGGCGGGTGGAAGTCATCAAGAGACTGTCTTCCTTGAGAAGCATTCCCAACAGCGTACTGCGTCGGGTGGAACAGACGCTGGAAGTGCAGCTGCGCCAGAGACGCGGGGCCGGCGCCACCCAGAAGGTCGAGGGCCTGGAAGTGGCTGCGGGTCTACTCAAGCGTCTTGGCAAGGAAGAGGCCCAGACGCTCATCGAGGAACTGGCCAAGGAAGACGGCAGTCTCTCCGACGCCGTGCGCCAGCGCATGTTCATTTTCGAGGACATTGCTTCCATGGACGATCGGGGAGTACGCAACCTGCTCAAGGAAATCGACAGCCAGGTACTGGCCAGGGCGCTCAAGGTTGCCGACGAGGTTCTGCGTACCAAGTTCTTCCGCAACATGTCGGAACGCGCCGCCTCCATGCTGGAGGAGGATGTCGAGGCTCTGCCACCCATGCGCCTGAGCGAGGTGGAAGAGGCCCAGCAGGCCATAGTCGAGGTGGCTGCCCGCCTGGTACAGGAAGGCAAGGCGGTAGTGGCCGGGGGCGAGGGAGGCGACGCCATCGTCTAGCTCATGAAACCACTGGCAACAGAAGAAGCGTGGTTGCCGCCACGCGACGATGAGGCACAAGCACGGTTGCCGGATTTCCTGGAACCGCATCCGGGAGGTGAGCCGGAAACGATATCTTTCTGGGGTCAGGCGAACGGTGAAGAACAGTCATCTGTTAATTCTCCGGAGAACGTCGACCAGCCTCCTCGGCAACAGGTACCGGCAGCACAGCCTAACGATGAAGTGGTTGCCGCCCCTGCCGGTGGGGAACTGCCCGTTCAGCAGCAAGTGCAGGATGCCTCGACGGGGGAGGCTGCCCAGTTGGAGGAGAGCGGCGATGAACAGACCATGGCTGCGGAGGTTGACGTCGTCGAGGAACTGGCCGAACAGCTGACCCGGCAACGAGAGCAACTGCAACAAGAAGAGCAACAACTGGCATCCGCCATCACCGATCTCGGCCGCCTGTTGGTACGCCTGCGCGGCGAGGCGGGGCAGCTGGTGGTGGAGGTGGCCCTGGCGGCGGCCGAACGAGTACTGCAGCGGCAGGTCGAAGCCGATCCCGGCTGGGTGTTGGAGAACGCCAGGCGTTGCCTGGAGCACATCACTCCCAACGGCCCCCTGCGCCTGCACCTGCATCCCGTCGACCGCGAACTGGTGATGTCACGTGATCCTCCCCCCGAGTGGTTGGCCAGTGCACGCAACCTGGACTTGGTTGCCGACGGGGGACTGCAGCGAGGCGACTGCGTCCTGGAATCGTCGCGGGCCCGGGTGGATGCCCGGGTGGCGGTACAGCTCGACTCCCTGCGCCCCTTGCTGGAAGAGGTACTGGTGGCTTCCCTGGCCGGCGATGCTGAAGGGGAAGGACATGGGTAGCGAACGTATTGGTATGCTGCGGCGGCGCCTCGAACAAGTCGATCCGGTACACCTCACCGGCAAGGTCAGCAAGGTGGTGGGGTTGCTGGTAGAGGGTTGGCTTCCCGATGCCCGGGTCGGGGCCATGTGTCGCATCGAGCCTCCCGATGGGCAGGAGCCGGTAGCCGCCGAGGTGGTGGGTTTCCGCCGGGAGGCGGCACTGCTCATGCCGCTGGGCCCCATGCAGGGGGTGGCCCCGGGCAGTTCCATCAGCAGCCAGGGACTGGAGGCCCGGGTGGGCGTCGGGCCGGGATTGCAGGGTCGGGTCGTCGACGGGCTGGGCCGGCCGCTCGACGGCATGCCGCCGGCGCCCGCCCTGGAGCAGCGCTCCATCTACAACCCCGCTCCCAATCCCCTGGGCCGGCGCCCGCCCCGGCGCCCGCTGTCGCTGGGAATAAAGGTCATCGATACCTGTCTCACCTGTGCCGAAGGCCAGCGCATGGGGATCGTGGCCGGGACCGGCCTGGGCAAGAGCGTGCTCTGCGGTATCATCGGACGCCATAGCCAGGCCGACGTCAACGTCATCGCCCTGATTGGCGAACGAGGGCGCGAAGTGCGGCAGTTCTTGGACCGCGACCTGGGACAGGAGGGCCTGGCCCGTTCGGTGGTGGTGGCGGTGACCGGTGATCGGTCCCCGGTGGAGCGCACCCGGGCCGCTTTCCTGGCTACCACCATCGCCGAGTATTTCCGCGATCAGGGCCGGTCGGTCCTGCTGATCATGGACTCGCTGACGCGCGTGGCCATGGCCCAGCGCGAGGTAGGATTGGCAGTGGGCGAGCCTCCCACCTCGAAGGGGTATCCTCCCAGCGTACTGGCCCTGCTGCCGCGCCTGGTGGAACGTGCCGGAACCGCCGCCGGCCGGGGCAGTATCACCGCCCTGTACACCGTGCTGGCGGAGCAGGACGATATGGAAGACCCGGTGGTGGATGCCGCCCGGGCGGTATTGGACGGTCACATCGTGCTCTCCCGCCAACTGGCCTCGCGGGGCCACTGGCCGGCCATCGACATCCTGGCCTCGGTCTCGCGGCTCATGAACGACGTGGTGGACGACGAGCACCGCCGCCTGGCCGCTCAAGTTCGTTCATTGATTGCCGATTACGAGGAAGCGAAGGATCTGGTGCACGTGGGTGCCTACCAGCGAGGCTCGAACCCGCGCATCGACCGGGCGCTCGAGGTAATCGAGGAACTGATGGCCTTCACCAGACAGTCGGACAAGGAGTTCTACAGCCTGGAAGAGTCGTTGCAACAATTGCGCACGCTCCTGCAAAGCGGGAGAGGAGGCAGGTGATGAAGAGGGCCACCGGGGTGCTGTTGTTGATGTGCCTGGTTTTGCCGGCCGGTGCCGGAGCGAAGAAGCCCGGCAAGGCCCCCTCGGGTCTTCTGCCCAGCGGTCGCCAGGTACGCCAGGCGGCGGCCGAACTGAAGCAGCGGCTGGATAAGCAACAGGCAGAACTGGAAAGGCGGCGGCAAAGGCTCGAGTCGTTGCGCCAGGAGATACTCGAGCAGCTGGCTGCACTGGAGAAGAAGCGAAGCCAGGCAGCCGGGCACGAACAACAGGCAGGAGCAGCGGTTACTGCTCCTGCCAGTGGAGTGCTGACTGGTCCCGAGGGGAAGAAGCGCCTGCAGCAGATGGCCCAGGGACTGTCTGGCATGACGCCGGAAAAGGCCGCCCAGACTGTGGCCAAGCTGCCGGTGGAACTGGCGGTGCAGCTGTTGCTGGCCATGGACGACAAGAAAGCGGGCAAGGTTCTGGGAGCCATGCAACCGGAGAAGGCCGCCGCCCTGGTGACGGCGGTGTTGCAACGAGCCGCTCCACAAAGCGGCGATTCCGGTAAGGGAGGCAAATGAGAACGGCTCTCCCACGGCAACGCCTGGTGCCGAGGCCGGATTCCCGGGGCCCAGCCACCACTGGTGACTGTCCCGCGCGGCGGCGAACCGAGCCGGGGAGAGAGCGGGGTACGCCCGAAGTAAATGGCGCCGGCGCAGGCGCCGGCTTCCCGTCCCTGCTCGTGGGTGTGCTGCTGCAGTGCCTGCCCACGGGCGGAACGCCTGTTCGCCCGGCTGGAGGAAAGACCACGGCTCCGGCCGGGAACGGTAAACGGAGCCGCGGTTCCTGCCGGCGGACGGACATGTGGCAGACGGCGGTCGAGCCTCTGGCAAGTGGGGACGGCAAAGGCGCGGCCGGCGAGATCCAGGGGAAGGAGAGAGCTGCTCCCCCCCGACCCGGGTCCGCTGTCGTGAAAACGCCTGCTGCCGTCGTGCGGGCTCCTGAGCATGTCAGCCCGCGGTGGATCGAGCCGGATTCCCGCCGGGCCGCCGATCGCTCTTCCGACGGCGACCGTCAAGCCCGGCCGGCTCGTCCGAACCCGGGGCGGCTGGAACTGGACGTGATGGCGAACTACCCGGAAAGAGACAAACATCAGGAAGGGTCCTGGCCGGCGGTGCGGGGAGGCAAAGTCGCCGTTCAGCAAGGAGGTGCCGCTTTCACACCGGCACGCGGTGACCTTGTTGGAACCGGCTTGCCCGGTAGCATTCGCCGGGAAGGACCGGGCCTCCCGGGCGTGGACACTTCCCCGCGGGGGAGCGAGGAGAGGGTAGGGCGCTACCATGGCCCGGCGGACAAGATGCTAGGACGTGTTGCAACGGCTTCACCTGGCCAGGCAGCCCGGCCGGAGAGTGTCGGGAGCGGGGAACGGTTGCCTGTGGCCGAGTTGGCGACACGACCGGAGGATGCCGGCTGTCGGTTGCCGGAGACGCATGTTCCCGTGCGGGTGATGGCATTGAGCCCTCCAGCGGCGGTTGCCCCCGGAACGGTCTCCGTGCCGCCTCCAGTAACCGTCCCGACCGGGGTGGCGAGCGGCTGGCTGGGAAACTTCGTCGAAGAGGCCGCCGGCTGGGTGGCGCACGCGGTGCGGGCCGGAGCCAGCGAGCGAGTGGTGATGAAACTCTCGCCGCCCGAACTGGGCCTGGTCGAGGTGCGCCTGGAGAAACACCGGCAAGGACTGGCGCTGCGCCTCGACTGCAGCGAACTGGGAGCCTTGCAGCGCATCCAGGATTCCCTGGGGCTCCTGGTGCAGCGACTGGCCCAGTTGGGAGTGTCCACCGCGGGGGTAGAGCTGTTCTATCGACCTCGCAAACACCCACGCCGGCAACCGGGGGAGGCACCGGGCGCTGACCCCGTGACGGGTGCCTCGATCTCCGCCGGCCTGCGGGCCGGAGTGCGGCAGGGGCAGCATGCCGGTGCGGTGGATCTGGTGGCTTGAAGGAGGTGGAGAATGGAAATCGAAGCCAGTGGCAGCGGCAATGCGGGCGACGCCGGCAGTTCCGGCGCCACCGCGCAACTGGGCAAGGATGACTTTCTCAAGCTGCTCATTGCCCAGATGCAGCAACAGGATCCCCTCAATCCGGCCGACGGAGCCCAGTTCCTGGCGCAGCTGGCGCAGTTTACCAACCTGGAGCAGATGGTGCAGATCAACGCCAAGCTCGACACCCTGGCCATGGCCCAGGCGTCGTTGAGCTCGACGGCGGTGGCCAGCCTGATAGGTCACACCGTTACCGTGCGCGGTGACGCCGTGGAACTGGTGGAAGGCGAGCAACCGGCCCTGCACTTCGAGATGGAGAGCAACGTCGAATCGTGTACCGTTACCATTCGCGACCAGGACGGCCGGGTGGTGCGTACCATGGAACTGGGTGGCTGCCAGGCCGGCAGCAACGAGGTGATCTGGGACGGTTGCGACGATGACGGCAACCGCCTGCCCGCCGGCAGTTACACCTTCAGTGTCAACGGCACCGACGCCCAGGGACGGCAGGTGGAGGGTGACGGCCTGGTGACCGGCGTGGTCACCGGTGTTTCCTACGATCAGGGTTATCCCCAGCTGTTGCTGGGGCAGGTACGGGTGTCACTGGGCGACGTGGTGGAGATTCTCTAGGCCGGCGTTCCCCCGCCCGGGAGCGGGGGACGGCGGCGGCAACGGAACACCGGTTCCGGGAAAGGAGGTGAGGGCAATGACCAAGGTGGTAGCCGGCGGCGCGATACCCCGGCCGCAGCCGGAGCGGGTGGGACCGACCACTCCCGCGGGTGGGTTTGCCGAGGCACTACAGCAGGCTTGCCGGCGGCAGGAGCGGGTACGTCTCTCCGCCCACGCCCGGCAACGGCTGCAGGATCACCGCCTGGCGGTGGACGGAGCCATGCGGCGAAAGCTGGACCGGGCCTTGGACCTGGCCCGGGCCAAGGGTATTCGCCAGACACTGGTAGTCACCGCCGAGGCACGCTGGATCCTCAGCGTACCGCAGCAGACGGTGATTACCGTGCTACCGCAAGACGGCGGAGAAGCAGGAGTGTTCAGTAACATCGACGGCGCCATACTGCTTGACTGAGGCACCGTCGGCAATGTCAACACGGGGCCGGACCTGTCGCCAGGAGGCCCCCGGGTCGCCAACCGACCGCGGCGACCCACAACGGGCGGACCCCAGAGGGCCGCCAGGAGGCAAGTCATGTCTTTGCTCAGTTCCATGTACACCGGAGTAAGCGGCCTGCAGGCCAACGGAATGGCCATCTCCATCATCGGAGACAACATCGCCAACGTCAATACCATCGGCTACAAGGCTTCGCGAGGTAACTTCGCCGACGTCCTGCAGCAGACCATCCTGGGGCCGGCCGGCACCACCAGCCAGCTCGGTGGAGGAACCCGCCTTTCCAACGTGCAGCAGCTGTTCACCCAGGGCATGCTGCAAAACACCGGCCTGGGTACCGATCTGGCCATCAGCGGCAGCGGGTTCTTCGTGCTCAACGGAACCGTCAACGGGGTAAGCGGCAACTTCTACAGCCGGGCCGGTCAGTTCAGCGTGGATCGCGACGGATACCTGGTCAATCCCGACGGCCTGCGGGTGCAGGGGTACTCGGTGGCAGCCGACGGAACCATGCAGGCCACGGTCGGCGATCTCAACCTGACCGGTGTCAACGTACCGCCCCAGGCCACCACCGCCATACAGCTCACGGCCAACCTCGACGCCTCGGCCGACGTATTGACGGTGGCCTGGGATCCCAACGATCCCGCCAATACTTCCAGTTTCTCCACCACCATCACCGTTTACGACAGCCTGGGCACCGCCCACCAGGTGGAGGTGTACTTCCGCAAGACGGCCGCCAACAGCTGGGAGTGGCACGCGCTGGTGGACGGCGGTGAAGTCAACGGGGGAACCCCCGGGGTACCCTACGAGTTCGCCGACGGTACCTTGACTTTCACCAGCAACGGTGAGCTGGACACCGAGGTCATCAACAACAACAGCGTCGATTTCGTGGGCGCCACCGCCGGCCAAGTGATCGACTTCGATTTCGGCGACAGCATCACCACCGACGGCGGTACCGGCCTGGACGGCACCACCCAGTTCGCCGGCCCGTCGTCGGTGAATTTCCAGAGCCAGGATGGTTATGCCACCGGCTCGTTGCAGATGATCAGCGTCTCTCCCGACGGGGTCATCATGGGAACCTTCTCCAACGGCGAGGTACGTCCCATCGGCCAGGTGGTACTGGCCACCTTCCAGAGCATCGAGGGATTGGACCGGCTGGGCAACAACCTGTTCCTGCAGACGCGCGCCTCGGGACAGGCTCTCATCGGCGCCGCCAGCACCGGTAACCGCGGATCGGTGCAGGCCTACAACCTGGAGTTGTCCAACGTCGACCTGGCCGAGCAGTTCGTGAACCTGATCTCGGCCCAGCGCGGCTTCCAGTCCAACGCCAAGGTGATCACCACGTCCGACCAGATGCTGGCCGAGGTAGTCAACATCAAGCGCTGAACCGACTTGCTCTCCGGCGGGCGGCACCGTTCGGCCGGTGCCGTCCGCTTTCCCGCCTGACCCGGACGTCCTGACGGCCGGTTTCCCCGTCAGTGGTTTGACGCCGCTCCGACCCGGGCTTTGACACCCGGTGCGATCGATCCGGCCTCCCCGTTGGAGCTAACCCTTTGAATTGACGCCTGTTGCGGTCGCCAGTGAGGCTGGCATGCGATTTGCTTCAATCGGTGCCGGAATGAAACCGCCGGCAGGCGGCCGGGAGGTAGGAGACCTCATGGATAAAGCCACGTTGATCGGAAATATCGCTGCCTTTGGCCTGGTGATAGCCGCCATAGCCATTGGTGGCTCGGCAGGGGCCTTTATCGATCCCGCTTCGTTGCTCATCGTGGTGGGTGGCACCGTGGGAGCGGCCATGATCAGCCTGCCGCTTTCGCAGTTCACCGGCGCCATAGCCGTGGCCAAGAATGCCTTCTTCGAAAAATCCAAGAACCCCGCCGAGCTGGTGGGACTAATGGTGGAATTCGCCGGCAAGGCCCGCAAGGAAGGCATCCTGGCCCTGGAGTCGGCGGCCAAGGAGCAGGATGATCCCTTCCTGCAGAAGGCCCTGCAACTGGCGGTTGACGGCCAGAGCCTCAACGCCATCGAGGACATCCTCACCACCGAGATCGACGCCATCCGCCAGCGTCACTCGCTGGGAGCCGAGACCTTTACCACCATGGGCACCCTGGCGCCGGCCCTGGGTCTGATCGGTACCCTCATCGGACTGGTGCAGATGCTCAAGAACATGGACGACCCGTCGTCCATCGGCCCGGCCATGGCCGTGGCCCTGTTGACAACTTTCTACGGTGCCATCCTCGCCAACCTGGTGTTCAATCCCATCGCCGCCAAGCTCAAGACGCGTTCCAAGGAGGAAGTGCTCTACAAGGAGTTGATCCTCACCGGCATGTTGTCCATTGCCGCCGGCGACAACCCGCGCATCGTCGAGCAAAAGCTGCTTTCCTACCTGGCGCCGCGACAGCGGGCCAGCCAGTTCGCGGAGGCCTGAGCGCATGGCCGGCAAGGCGGCAAAGCGAAGGGCACTCGATGAAGAGGGCGGCGACAACACCTTCGTGGTGATGTTCACCGCGCTGATGATGATCCTGTTGGCTTTCTTCATACTGCTCAGTACCCTGGCTCACATCGACCAACGCCGCAAGCGCCTGGCCCTGGGTTCCTTGATGGGCAGCTTCGGCATCCTGCCCGGCGGGGTGGGTATGGATCGCGAGGGAGAGTACAGCCTCAATACCAATCCCATCATGCCGGGAGTGCGCCGGGAGGCGTTCATGCGGGCCCTGGGTTCGTTGTTCAGCGGCGAGACTGCGGGCGGCAAGGTTGATATCAGCATGCGTCGGGGACGGGTGGTACTCAGTTTCCGCTCCGACATCTTGTTTCCCCGGGGGGTGGCCGAGGTGTCACCGCGGGCCTTTGCCTTGCTCGACGAGGTGGCGGTAGTCGTCCTCACCCTTGGTGAGCCGGTTCGCATCGAGGGACACAGCGACGCCAGTGGCGGTCCGGCGGCCATGAGCAACTGGCGGCTATCCCTGGAACGGGCGGTGGCGGTGGCACGTTACCTGCACCAGGGCGGGCACGTGCCGCAGAAGTTGCTGTCGGTGGCCGGCTATGCCGCCACTCGCGCCGATGCGGCCCGGGGGATCGAACCGGAGCGACAGCGCCGGGTGGAGATAGTCTTTACCAATCAGTTGGGGGTTTGACATGGCCCGGGAACGAGCAGCCGCAGTGGAGGAAAAGGTCGACAGCCTGGCCTGGATGGCCACCTTCTCCGACCTGCTCACCCTGCTGCTGACCTTCTTCGTGTTGATCATTTCCATGTCATCCATGGACAACCGCACCTTGCGCCAGACCTTCGGCTTCTTCAAGGACGCCATGGGGGTGCTGGACAAGGTGGCCGCCACCGAGGTCCACCGCGAATCGCCGTTGCCCATCAACGCCATCGTGGCCAACCAGATCGTGGCTCACCTGGGCAGTTATCGTTCCGGTTCTCCTCACAACGCCGTGCAAGTGGCCCAGGCGGTTGACCGCATGATCGACCAGCACGATCTCGAGGACATCCTCGAGGCCCGACCGCTTCCGGGGGGCCTGGTGCTGGCCATGGCCGCCGGTGTGCTCTTTCCGCCCGGCAGTGACCGGTTGCGACCTGACGCCGGTATCATCCTGGCGGCTCTGGCCGACCTGCTGCTCGATGGCGATATCGAGGCCGAGGTGCAGGGACGGCAGAGCGAGCAGCGAACGGACATCGATGCCTGGCAACTGGCCGCCTCCCGCTCCCTGGCCGTGGCCGGCTACCTGATGCACGTACAGGGGGTGCGACCGCGGCAACTGGCGGTGGCGGCCTACGGGCCCGGTTGGCAGGACGATACCCTGCCGGGGCGGGCAGAGAAGATAAACATCGTCTT
>QMME01000104.1 GCA_003647095.1 Deltaproteobacteria bacterium | reverse complement strand
GCTGTTTTCCCGCTTCTACACCAAGCTGGCCTCCAAGCTGGGTCGCGACGACAAGGTAATGGCCGAAGGAGTGGTGTTCTACAACCTCAAGCGGCGGGCCGCCGGCCAGATCTGGATGGCCAAGCTGCGCCGGGACATGTTCGACTGGTACTATTCGCCGCAGGTGACCATCATCGATTATGACCGGCAGGGCCGGGAGGAGATCGAAGACCAGGAGAAGTTCGACTAGACCGAGGCCACCTCGCCCGCGGGCGGTTTTTCCACTTCCCGCCAGAAATCCAGTACCAGGCGGTTGAACTCCTCTGGCCGATCGACGCAGGTGGCGTGCCGGGAACCGGGTACGATCACCTTGCGGGCGGCGGGCAGGCGCCCGAGTTGTTCGTCGCTTACCTCCATGGGAGTCTCGTCCAGTTCGCCGCGCACGAACAGCACCGGGCAGGTGATGTCGTCGACGCGGTCGCGCAGGTCGCACTCCAGCACCGCCTGCAACGCCCGCCGGTAGCAGGAAGGGTCGTTTTCCGCCCAGCGCTCGGACACCAGGCGGCGCAGGTGCTCCTGGCCGTGCTCGGGAAACATCTCCCGGCCCAGCTTGCGTCCCACCGCCTTCATGCCGGCCAGGCGCATGAGCAGCTTGCGCACCCGCAGCGACAGGCGCTCGCGCAGCCGCTCGAAGCGCAGCCGGAAGCCGGCGTTGACCGCCACCAGCGAACGCACCAACTCGGGGCGGGCGGCGGCCAACTGCAGCACGATCATGCCGCCCATGGATATGCCCACCAGGTGGGCCGGGGCGGCTCCCAGTTTCTCCAGCAGGGCGGCGGCATCGGTGGCGAACTGTTCGATGGTGAATCTTCCCGGCGGGCTGGAGGAGCGGCCGTGGCCGCGACAGTCGCAGGCCAGCACCCGGTGTTCGGCGGCCAGGGCCTCGATGTTGAACTCCCAGTCACGGGTGGACGAGCCCAGCCCGTGCACCAGCAGGGCCGCCTGTCCCCGTCCCTGGCTCTCGTAGTGGATGGTGACATCGCCGAGGTGGCATTCAGGCATGGAAGGTCTCTCCGGTGGTGCCTCTCAGGGGGCGGCCTGCCCGGCCAGGCGGCGCAACGCCCGGTGGAATCCCCGCGGGGTGTAGAAGAGAAAAAAGGTATCACCGAAGCCGAGGAGATCCCCGTCCGCCAGTTCCACGGCCCGGCCGGGCAGCAGCGGCTTGCCGTTCAGGGTGGAGCCGTTGGTGGAATCGAGATCCTCGATGAAGATGGCCCCGCTGGTACGTACCTGGAACAGGCGGGCGTGGCGGGCCGACACCGTCTCGTCGGAGACGACCAGGTGGTTGTCTTCCGAGCGGCCCAGGCGCAGCTCGTCGAAGCCATGGCGGGAGTTGCGACCCAGTTCCATGACCGGCAGGCGATGATCCAGCTGGTTGCGCCGTCGCGAGGTCTTGCCCTGGAACATCTCGGTGGAAGCGGTCTGGAAGGTGGGGCCCAGTGCCGGTGCCAGGGAGACCAGCACCGGTCCCACCTGGCTGCAGAAATCGTCGGCCTCCAGCTTGAGGCTGGCATCCAGGTAATCCTGAACCACCGGCTCCATCATGCGTTTTTCTACCTCCCGGGATTGGGCAGTCTCTACCATACAGCGGTCGTTGCTGACAAGTAACTATCACCGCTCCAAACTGGTGCAGTAGCCGATCCCGTTGTATCGAACTGGTGCGCCGTGACTCCGCGGCGGGAGACGGAAGGCCCGATACCACGGACTTTTCCCGGCTGGCACGATACCTGCAGTGAATACTGCTGGAACCTCGATCAAGGAGGCGTGTCATGGCCGACGAGCGGAAAGTGGTGACCGGAACACTGCTGGAGATGCCCCGGAGAACGGCCGGGAGGGCGGGTGCGGTACTGGACGACACCGAGCGCATGAAGCTGGCCATGTCCATCATGGACTACAACCAGGAATTCGTGCGCTTCACCGATGACAAGTCAAACTCCCTGCTGCTGGTCAACTCCATCATCCTGCCCGTGGCTTCCACCGGGGCCCTGGTGGGGCCGCTGGCGCTGGCCGCCGCCGCCTGTGCCGCCGTGGCGGTGCTCCTCTGCCTGCGGGTGGTGGTGGCGCGGCTGCCCCAGACCATGCGCCGGGACCTGGCCAAGCTGGTCTTCTTCGGCCACGTGCGCCAGCGCCGTACCAAGGCCGCCTACCAGGAGGACTTCTTCCGGGCCGGCCCCCGCCAGATAGCCGAAAGCCTGGCCGGGCAGATCTACGACCTGGCCGGAGTGGTGGAGCAGAAGCTGCGTGCCTATCGCCAGGCCCAGCTGCTGACCTTGGTGTCGGCGGCGCTGTGGATGGCCTCCCTGGCCGCCCCGGTGCTGGGGCGACTGGGAGCGTTGTCTTGACTGTGGGAGCATTCCGAATACACTGCGGGGCGTGAAGCTCATCGTGCACACCGTGGCAGTGCTGCTGCTGCTGGCACCGGCCCTGGCCCGTGCGGCCACCTGCCAGGTGCTGTCCAAGAAGGGCAGCGGCTGGACTTACGAGGGCGAGTGCCGGCGCGGCCTGGCCCACGGCCAGGGAGTGGCGGTCAGCGCCCAGGGGCACCGCTACCAGGGACACTTCAGCGACGGGGTCATGGACGGGCAGGGAACCTACACCTGGCCGGACGGCAGCCAGTATACCGGCGAGTTCGCCAAAGGGGTGTTTGCCGGCGAAGGAACCTACACCCGCCCGGACGGCTCGCGTTACCAGGGGCACTGGCAGGACAACAAGCGCTCCGGGCAGGGAGAATATCACGGTCCCCACGGCAAGGTCTATCAGGGCCAGTGGAAAGACGACAAGATGCATGGCCGGGGCCAGCTGACCTGGCCCGACGGCCGGGTCTACCAGGGCGAGTTCCGCCAGGGAGTCATCGAGGGCCAGGGGACCTTTACCCTCCCGGATGGACGGCGTTACCAGGGCCAGTGGCGCCAGGGCCGGCGTCACGGTCAGGGTGTCTACACCTGGCCCGACGGGCGCCGCTACCAGGGCGAGTGGAAAAACGGCAAGCAGCACGGCCAGGGCACCATGAGCTGGCCTTCCGGTGCCGTGTACCGCGGCGAGTTCCGCCACGGCAAGCGTACCGGCCGGGGGGAGATGACCTGGCCCGATGGCCGGCGTTACCAGGGTGAATTCGTCGACGGCAAGTTTTCCGGGGAGGGCACCTACACTTGGCCGGACCGGCGCAGCTATAGCGGTTCCTGGAAGGACGGCAAGAAAGACGGTCGGGGGGTTTACTCCTGGCCGGACGGCAAGCGCTGCGACTGCACCTGGAAAGACGACCTGCGCGAGGGGCCTGGCACCATGCTCTGGCCGGACGGCTGGAAGTACGTGGGTAACTGGCACCGTGACCGGCGCCAGGGCCAGGGGACATTGACCTCGAGCAACGGTGAACGCTACCAGGGGCAGTGGAAGGCCGACAAGAAGTGCGGTCGGGGCCGGCTGGAGCTGCCCAACGGCACCGTCTACGAGGGCCAGTTTCGCGACGACAAGCCCAACGGCCGGGGAACCTTCACCTTCCCCGACGGCCGCAAGGTCAGCGGCACCTGGAAAGACGGCCAGCAGGTAGAGTAACTCCACCCCCAGGAAATCTTCTTCTCTCCATGATTCGTCGAATCTTCCCGGCAGAGGGCGGTCGCTTCTCATGATTGCGGGCGAGCGGCCGAACAGAACACCGCGGGGAGGAGGTAGTGGAGAGGTAGTGGTCATGACGGCAAGTGCGGCAGAGAAAAAGAGCCGAAATTCCGGAAGCATGCGTTCACGCCGCCGCCCCGGCGGCGCGCGCCGCCGGGCCGGCGCCAAGCCCCCCTGGCGGCGCCCCAGCGCCCGGCAGCTCGAGCGGCTGCGCGAGGACTGGGAGCACTGTACCTGAAAGGAACTCCCCCCGGCCGCGCGGGCGACCGGGGGGAGGGAAGGTTCGTTCCGCAACCGGCGGTGGTTACTGCGCGGGCGTAACCAGCAGCGCCCAGCCGCTGAGACGGCCGGTGTCCAGGCCGGCGTTGTCGCTGATGGTGAGGAACCAGTCGCCGCCGGCATCCTGGCCGTCGAAGGCGCTCACTGAAAAGGTACGGGTGATGTCATCGGCCGAACCGCCCTCGCGATCCCACAGCGCGTAGCTGGTGCCGTTGTGGGACAGTTCGATCACCAGGTCACCCACATAGGTATGCTGGATGTCGATCTCCACCTGCAGGGAGGCGATGGTGAGCTGTTCCGGTACGCTGATGACACTCTGTACCCCGTGGGAGTCGTTGTCGGGGATATCCAGCTGCTGCTGGGAGGCGAAACGCACCGGTTCCACCACCTCGCCGCTGCCGCTGGTGACGTGCAGCGACCAGGAGTTGACGCGCCCCTGGTCGTAGCGGGCCGAATCCACCACGTGCAATTCCCAGGTGCCGGCGATGTCGACGCCGTTGAAGTCATTGAGGCGCAGGGTGGTGACGATATCGTCGGCCGAGCCGCCCTGGCGGTTCCACAGCACTGCCGTCTTGCCGGCATGGGTGAGGGTTACGGTGAGATCGCCCACGTAGGTATGGGTGATGTCCAGTTCGACCTCCAGGCTGCCGACACTGCCCTGGCCCTGGGCCTCGATGACGGAGCTGATGCCCGCCTGGTCGTTGTCGGGGATGTCCACCGGGACGGTGCTCTCGAATGTGAACTCCTCGTCTCCCGCCGGCGAGCAACGATCTCCCTCGGGGGAGAAGCAGTTGCCGCGGGCACCGCTGACGCCGAAGCGGGCGTGGCCCACCTTGCGGCTGACCGCCTCCATGATGTCCTGCCAGGATGCGCGGCCGTCGTGTTCGAAGCCCCACACCAGCTTGGCCAGCACGGTGGTGGTCAGGGGGAAGTTTTCCGAGTAGTAGGTGGGAGTGACGTTGGAGATGACGTCCACGCTGGCCCAGTCGCCCTTGCCGGCCAGCACCGGGCGCACGTAGTACTCGTAGCTCAGGCAAGAGGCCACCTGGAAGATCTGGTAGAAGTCGGGGTACTCGGCCCGCTCGAAGGCATAGCCGGTGCCCAGCACGCTGTGGCCGTTGTACATGACGATCTCGTGTTCCCTGACCGCCTTCTGCCAGTTGCCGAAGCGGGCGTAGTCGGCCACCGAGTGGAAGACGTCCGGGCCGTAGATGTCGATGACCACCCGCCGCCCGGCCACCGCCTCCTTGACGAAGCGCCGCCCCAGGGGCTGGTCGGGCTGCTCGCTGAAGCCGGCCTCGCCCAGCCAGTCGGCCAGGCGATCGACGTTGCGCCAGTTGTAGTCATCGGCCACGTCGCCATCGTCGAGCTTGCCGAAGAACACCGCCGCCGTCAGCTCGCCGTCGGCCCAGAGTTGGTCGTACTCGGGGTAGCTTTCCGGGTTGTTGGGTAGCAGCTCCTCCACCGTCAGCGTCATGGTGGTGAGCAAATCGCCCGGGCAGCCCGAGCGGGACGGGTTCCACAGGTACCAGTAGACGCCCTGGCTCAGGTCGATATGGGAGTTGTGATCGGCGCACTTGTCACCGGCGTCGCTCATGATGGCGAACGGCTTGAGCGGTACCGGTGCTTCGAACACCCGGCCGGCCTCCAGGTTGTTGGCCTGGGAGCCCATGACCACGGCGTTTACCTGGCGCAGGCGATAGTGGGTAAGCTTGGACCTGTCGACCGAGTGCGCCGCCGTGGCGTCGAGCCACTGGCCGTCGACCAGCCATTCCACCCGGTCGGGAGTGGCGTTGTCCTCGGCCAGGATCTCCAGGTAGAAGCTCTTGCGCTTGCGCAGGTAGGTGACCGCGAACTGGGCCTGCTCGGCGGGGGCGTCGAACAGGCGCCAGGAAGACGAGGCGGTGACGTCGGCCTCTAGGGTGACGTGAACCTCGAGCCCGCGCATGTTCAGGTAGCCGGTATCTTCCTTGCCCTCGTCGAGGCCCTCCAGGAAGGGGTTGGACAGTTCCTCCCCGCCCGTGAGATTGCCGTTGCCGCAGCCGGAAGCCACCAGGGCCGCCAGTGCCAGCTTGGAGACGATTGCCAGAAACCTTTTCATGTCCTTCCTCCAGGAAAACGGTTGGTCGATCTCTGTTCCCCCCCCGATAAAGCAACATGCGTGCCATGGTCGGCTCGTTTGGAAAACAGCCGTGATTACACTACGTTGTCCGAAAGCGACGGTTCCCTTCGGGGAACACATCTGTAGTATACGGGAAACGATGCTCGATGACGCAGTGGGGCATCGCCGTACTTCCTTGTTATTTATCTGCTATTTATTGGAGTCCGGAAGTAGACAATTTTGTAGCAACAGGGAGTCGCTGGCAGTCATCGTTGTCCGGTAGACCCGCAGGCGCGGGGACAGGCCCAGGCGCGGGGACAGGCCCAGGCGCGGGGACAGGTCCAGGCACGGGTTGTAATCCAGCGGTTGCCGTAGTACTGATCGCGTTACCGGCAAATCGACAGCGCTTGGTGTACCCGGGTAGATCCCGGCCGCAGTTGTTCCGTCGGTAGCTAGCGTTGGCAGCGAACCGTGGAAAAAGGAGGCGTACCATGAAAAGCAGGATCTCGTCGGCAGGAAGCGGATGTCTGTTGGCCCTGGTGGTGGCGGGTTTGCTGGCGGCGGCGCCGGCCCGGGCCCGAAAGCAGCAGCAGCGGCCACTGGTGCAGGTGGCACTGCTGCTCGACACCTCGGGCTCCATGCAGGGGCTCATCGACCAGGCCAAGACCCAGCTGTGGAAGGTGGTCAACGAACTGCTCAGCGCCCGCCGGGCCGGGCTCAAGCCGCGCATCCAGGTGGCGCTCTACGAGTACGGCAAGGACAGCCTGCCGGCGGCCGAGGGCTACATTCGCCAGATCGTGGGACTCACCGGTGACCTGGACAAGGTATCGGAGGAACTGTTCGCCCTGCGCACCAACGGCGGCTCGGAGTACTGCGGCCAGGTCATCCAGCAGGCGGTCAAGGAACTCGCCTGGAGCAAGTCGCCGCGTGACCTCAAGGTCATCTTCATCGCCGGCAACGAGCCCTTCACCCAGGGGCCGGTGGATTTCCGCCAGGCCGTGAAACAGGCGGTGAGCCACGGCATCATCGTCAACACCATCCACTGCGGCTCGGAAGCCGACGGCATCAGCGGCAAGTGGAAGGAAGGGGCCCTGCTGGCCGACGGCGCCTTCATGGTCATCGACCAGAACCGGCGCGTGCCCCAGATCGTCGCTCCCCAGGACAAGCAGATCGCCGAGCTCAACCGCCAGTTGAATGACACCTACATTCCCATCGGGGCGGTGGGTCGCAAGAAACGTGCCCGGCAGATGGCCGTGGACAGCAAGGCCAAGATGGCTGCTCCGGCGGCGGCTGCCGAGCGGGCGGTGTACAAGGCCTCGGGGGCCTACCAGGCCGACGACTGGGATCTCGTCGAGGCCGAAGCCTCCGGGCGGACCTCAGTGGACAAGCTGGCCGAGGAACAACTGCCCGAGAACATGAGGAAGATGTCCAAGGCCGAGCGCAAGCGCTACGTCGAGCAGCAACGGAAAAAGCGCGCCGAGATCCAGGCCCGCATCCGCAAGCTGGCCGCCGAGCGCAAGGCCTACATCACCAAGAAGCAACGCGAGCTGGCCGAGAAGGGCCCCAAGACCCTCGACCAGGCCATGATCGAGGCCGTGCGCTCCCAGGCCCAGAAGAAGCAGTTCCGCTTCGAGTAGCCGTGCCCTGCCTCTCCCCCGCTCCGACCTCAATACAGAAGAGACCCCTCAGTTGTCCGGGGCGGCAGCCCCGGGCGGGGGAGAGGAGTCGTCGACGCTTCCCCGCAGCAGGGTCCACAGCCCGCCCCCGCCCATGGCCACCATGATCGTCGCCTGGACCCAGGTCTTGGGGGGTACGGTGCCACGACGCCAGGCCAACAGCAGCACCAGCGCCGGCGCCAGCAGCAGCAGGCCGCCGTAGATCACCTTCATCACCCGGCGGGCACGGGCCCGGGTGGTGGCGGTGTCGGTTCCGAACCAGCGGTTGTAGCCCACCAGCAGCAGCGCCGCCGCCACCCCCAGCACGCCGAATACCAGCCAGAACGTGCTCAGGGTAGCGGCGCTTCCGGGCTGGCCCACCAGCGGCTTGAGCACGGCGCGGTAGGCCTCTCCCCCGATGTTGGAGCCGACCAGCGAGCCGATCACCCCGTAGAGAAAGGCATAGCCCATGTAGACGGCCTTCTTGTCGGCCGGAGCCACCAGGCCGATGTAGCTGTAGTACTTGGGATGGCAGGTCATCTCGCCGATGGAGAACACGGCTATGCCCAGCATGAACACCTCCACCCGGGTGGAAAGCGCCAGGCAGAAGAAACCCGCCGCGCCGATGAGGATGCCGCTGACCATGGTCGGCAGGGGTTTCACCCGGCGCACGGCCAGGTTCACCACCATCTGCAGCAGCACGATGGTGCCGGCGTTGATCACCGTCACGTGCTCGGGGCCGAAGCGGTAGTCGAGTCCCAGCCCGGCGAAGAAGCGGTCCATGGGAGAGGTGTCGACGAAATCGCGCAGGTACCACAGTACCGAACCGAAGTTCTGGAAGTAGAGAATCCAGAAGCAGGAGTACAGGAACACCAGCAGCATGAAGCGGGCGTCGCTGAGCACGGTGACCGCCCCGCGCAGGACCTCGCCCAGCGACTTGGTATTCTCGGGCCGGGGCGGATCGCGGTAGACCAGGGCGGTGGGCAGGAACATCAGGCCGCAGTACATGGAGCTGAGGAAGAACACCCACTTCCAGCCCAGCCCGTCGCGGGCCAGCCCGGCCACTATGGGTGCCAGCAGCGCTCCCAGGTTTATCATCCAGTAGTAGATGCCGAAGCCCATGCCGGAGTTCTTCTCGCTGGTGGTACGGGCGATGGTTCCGGAGATGATGGGCTTGAACAGCCCCGAACCGATGGCCATCACCACCAGGGCGAAGAAGACCACTCCGTAGCCGCTGACCTCGGCCGCCAGGAAGTAACCGGCGCTGAGGAATGAAAACGCCACCAGCAGCATGCGCCGGTAACCGTAGCGATCGGCCAGGGCCCCGCCCAGGATGGGCACCACGTAGGTAGCGGCGTAGACCAGGCTCTGCAGAAGTCCCACCCGGTCCTCGCCGAAGCCCAGCCCGCCCTCGGACACCCGCCCGGCCAGGTAGATGGCCAGCAAGGAGTTGAGCCCGTAGTAGGCGGCCCGCTCGAACAGCTCCATGACGTTGGCCACCCAGAAGGCGGCCGGAAAGGAGCGCCATCCACTCTCCGGTCGTAGTGCCTCGCTCACGTGAGTCCTTTCTCGGCACCCGCAGGTTGCGGCGCCGGGTCCGGGCATGTTAGCAGGCTCGTCGTCGAGGGCAAGGGCAAACGACAGGGGCGAAGTATGCCAACGGGGACGGTCGATCCGACCCGCCGGAACCGGATCCGACAGCCCCTGCGCGGCCGGGTGGTTGACAACACTCCAAAAATACCGTACATTTCTGTAGTAATGTTCACGAGAGCCTTCACCCCACCGAAGAGAAAGAGCTTTTTTCTCTTCGGGCCGAGACAGACGGGAAAGAGCACCCTGGTGCGGGACCTGTTGACTACAAAAGATGCCTACATCGATCTACTGCCGCAGCGGAATTTTCTCGACTACGCGAAGCAACCCGGCCGACTGCGGGAAGAGATGCTGGCCAGGAGAAAACGGCAGGGCGAATTCACCTGCGTGATCGACGAGATCCAGAAAATTCCCGCTCTGCTCGACGAGGTCCACTCGCTTATCGAGGCCGGGGGCATTCGCTTTGTTCTCACGGGCTCCAGCGCCCGCAAGCTGGTGCGAGGCGGGGCCAACCTGCTGGCCGGACGGGCCTACGTGTATCACCTGTTTCCCCTGACCTTTCAGGAACTCGGAGAACTCTTCGAGCTCGAGCGGGCACTCCGGGTCGGTTGCCTGCCGCCACTGTGGAATTCCGGCGGGGAAGAAGACCCGGTGGAATTTCTGCGGGTCTATGCCGAGACCTACCTGCGGGAGGAGGTGGCGGCGGAGGGGCTGGTGAGGAACATCGGGCCGTTCGCCCAGTTTCTGGACATTGCCGCCGCGACAGACGGTGAGACGTTGAGCTACAGCAACGTCGCCCGGGAGTGTTCGCTTTCGGTAAAGACCGTGCAACAGTACTACGGTATTCTCGAAGACACCTTTCTCGCCCACCGGATACCCGCCTGGCGAAGGAGTACCCGCCGCCGGCTGGTCTCGCACCCGCGCTACTACCTTTTCGACCCGGGGGTGACCAACGCCTTGTGCCACGCCGCTGGCGGTAAACTCGACCCGGTGGTCCGGGGACGGAGGTTCGAGCAACTGGTGATCACCCAGTTGTTGGCGGCGATTCATTACCGGAGGTCGGACCTGCAGGTCTGCTACTGGCGAACCAACCACGGTGCCGAGGTAGACCTGGTTTTGGCCCGGGGCAACGCGCCGGTGGCGGCCGTGGAGATAAAGTCGTCACGCCACATAGCCAGTGCCGATCTTGCCGGGCTGCGCAGCTTCCTCCAGGACAATCCCGGAGTTCCCGCCTTTGTTCTGGGAATCGACGTGGCCGAACGACTGATGGCGGGCGGCGTCACCGTGCTGGACTGGCGGGAGTTCATCCGCCGGCGGCTGGGAGACTTGTAGGCGCGTCCCGGTTGGGAAATTATGGTCCTCGAGTAGCGATTGACAGCCGCCGGGCGAGCGGGCAAGCTCGCGCTCGTGAACAGGATGCTGACAACGATGGTTTGCCTGGGGCTCGATCATGGGCGAGGTGCCGCAGACCTACCACGGCCAGGCCTACTGGCTCGATCTGGCCGGGATGGATTCCCTGCTGGCTCCCTGAGTGACGAGGAGAGAACGAGATGGATGCGAGTCGCGTGGGTGATGTCGCCGCCTTCATCAATAAACTGCCGCGCCCGCTGCGTCCGCGGGCACTGAGCAAGATGGTGGCGCTGGTGGTGCCCTACGTGGGCACCACCGGGCTGGTCATCGAACGGCTGGACCGGGAGCGGGTGATCGGGGTGGCCCGCAACCGGCGCCGGGCCCGCAACCACATCGGCGGGGTACACGCCGCCGCCAGCGTGCTGCTGGCCGAGACGGTGACCGGCTTCCTGGTGGCCATGAACCTTCCCGGTGACAAGCTGCCGCTCATCAAGACCATGCATGCCGATTTCCTGCGCCGCGCCCGCGGCGACATCCGTGCCGAGACCTGGCTGGAGGAGGAGCAGCGCCGGTTGCTGCAGCAGGAGCCCAAGGGGGCCATCGACGTGGCGGTGCAGCTGAGCGATGC